>JBAVCA010000371.1:0-2134 GCA_049586475.1 Nocardioides sp. | reverse complement strand
GCGGTCCAGGGTGCGCAGCATCGACATCACTGGCGTGATCCCGCTGCCGCCGACGAGGAAGAGGGAGATGGGCGGCGGCGGGTCGGGCATCACGAAGTCGCCCTGCGGGGTCGCCAACCTCACGATCGTGCCCGGCTCGAGGCCGTTGACCAGGTGGTCGGAGAGGAAGCCCTCCGGCATCGCCCGCACCGTGATCGCCAGGGTGCGCCCCGAGCGAACGGGCGGTGAGCTCACCGAGTAGGAGCGCCAGTGGTACTTGCCGCCGATCTGCACCCCGATCCCGACGTACTGTCCGGGACGGTGGTCGTAGTGCCACCCCCAACCGGGACGGATCACGAGCGTGGCCGCGTCCTCGGTCTCGCGCACGACCTCCTCCACGCGGCCCCGCAGCTCGCGTGAGCTCCACAGCGGGTTGAGGAGCGTCAGGTAGTCGTCGGGCAGCAGCGGGGTGGTCAGGTTGTCAGCTGCCTTGCGCACGCCCTCCCAGGAGAGCCTCGGCCGCTTGTGGGTGCGCTCCGTGGTCGCGTCGCTCATGAGGTCAGTGAACAACTGTTGACTAAGGACGTCAAGGCACCGTTCGGGTGACCCGTATCTCTCACCTTTCCTGGCAGGCTGGGCGGATGCGCCTCTTCCGAAGCCGACGTTCTCCGGCCCGTTGGGCAGCCACCCGTAGGCTCGACGGCATGGCTTACGACGTGGAGAAGACCGACGAGCAGTGGCGCAGCGAGCTCTCGGCCGAGGAGTACGAGGTGCTGCGCAAGGCAGGCACCGAGCGCGCCTTCGTGGGCAAGCTGACCGACACCGAGACCACCGGGGTCTACCGGTGCAAGGCATGCCAGGCCAAGCTCTTCGAGTCCGACACCAAGTTCCACTCCGGGTGCGGCTGGCCTTCGTTCTACCAGCCGGTCACCGACACCATCGAGTACATCGAGGACTCCACCATGGGGATGAAGCGCACCGAGGTGCGCTGCGCCGGCTGCGGCTCGCACCTCGGCCATGTCTTCCCCGACGGATACGGCACGCCCACCGGTGACCGCTACTGCATCAACTCGGTGAGCCTGACGCTGGAGCCTGCCGACGGCACGGGACCTGTCGCCGGCTGATCCTCATCCGACGTCGGCCAGAGCACCGTTGAGCACCACCACCCCGGCGCCGTACGCCTCGTCGACGTAGGACTGCAGGCTCCCGTCGTCGTAGACCACGTCGGCGAGCACGTGGCCGTCGTCGTCGGCGTAGGAACCCTGGTACCCGGCCAGGTCGTCGGCGAGCGCCTGCGAGATGTCGTCGAGCTCGGCTGGGCTATAGGCCACGCTCGGCTCCGGCAGCTGAGCCGGCTCAGCCATCATCGGGTCGTAGAGCGCGGCCATGATCGCCTCGGAGACCGTGAACTCGGCGCCGTCCCAGGTGCCGGTGACCGCGTAGGTCCCCCAGCGGATGTCGTCCTGCTGCTCGTAGGTGCCCTCGTAAGCCTTCCAGTCCCAGTTCGGGATCGCCGGTCCCCCGCACTGGGGCGGGTAGGACTCGGCGATCGCGCCCAGGCACAGCTCGGCGCCCGAGCCGGTGTCCATCACCGTGGGCAGACCGGTCGAGCGCACGTCGCCCGGTGCGGCGGGGATCGCCGCGGGCGGCTGGGGCGCAGCCGCTGGCGAGCCCGGAGCAGCAGGGTCGGTCGCACTCGCCGAACCGTCGCCTCCACTGCAGGAGCTGAGGGTGAAGGCCAGAAGGATCGCGATCGCGGGGACCGCGGAGGTGAGGGTCATGACCGGTCTGACGCCTCGCGCGAGCGAATGGTTCCCTCAGGGCAGCCGGTCGACGAGGTCGGCGATCGGGGCGAGCGACCCGGTGTAGAAGGGGATCTCCTCACGCACGTGACGACGCGCCTGCGAGGCACGCAGGTCGCGCATCAGGTCGACGATGCGGTGCAGGTCATCGGCCTCGAAGGCGAGCATCCACTCGTAGTCGCCGAGCCCGAAGGACGCCACCGTGTTGGCGCGCACGTCGGGGTAGGGACGGGCCTGCATGCCGTGCTCCTTGAGCATCTCGCGCCGCTCCTCGTCCGGCAGCAGGTACCACTCGTAGGAGCGCACGAACGGGTAGACGCACACGTGCCTGCGGGCCTGCTCACCATCGAGGA
>JBAVCA010000370.1:0-9998 GCA_049586475.1 Nocardioides sp. | reverse complement strand
GGCCATTACTGATTTCCTGGTGTTCATGACCTGCTCCAGACATATAGATAGAAATTGGACTCCGCAGAACCGCGGATGTGGTTTTCAGGTTCTACCTGTGGTATAGGGGCGTCAATAGTCAATGTGGGTCAGGTCTGTAGGTAGGGGTGGCCGCTAGTCAGGGTCATTACGTGGCCTGATCCTGGCGCCGCACAGGAATGGGGTTGAGGACCACCTCTTCTCGGTCCCGGACAGAGACTTGATGAGCAGGCAGACCATGGACGCCCTGAAATTCACCGCGCTCGGCATCACCGCTACCCACATGCCGCGAGGGCTCGGAGGCCTCGGAGGCCTTTTCGGCTCAACAGCAGAAGGCCCACAAAACCACACCAAAAATGACAACTCCTGGACCCACAGACGTGGGTCCAGGAGTTCTCGATGTCTTGAGACATCACTTGTAGCGGGGGCAGGATTTGAACCTGCGACCTCTGGGTTATGAGCCCAGCGAGCTACCGAACTGCTCCACCCCGCGTCGGTGAACACCACGTTAGCGGGTTGGAGTAGCGCGGCCAAATCGGGTGGCCGAGACGCCGGTCACGGCGATTCGACTGGCACTCCCCCACGCGTGGAAGGCCGCGAAACCGGCCGAAAGCCCGGGTGATCGAGAGGTCACGACCACCCGGGAATCCTCAGCCTTCGGTGGTGCCTGCTCCACCGGTGCGGGCGTCGATCCGATCCTTCAGGCTGACGACCTGGCCCAAGAGCTCCTGAGCCTTGGCAACCTGCTTCTGATAGACCCCGAGGTTGCCGTTGGACAGGGCGGTGTCGGCCTTGTCGAAGGCAGCCAGGGCGTCAGCCAGTGCGCGGTCGAGCTGCTCCTGCAGCGTCCCGGTGCCCGGGGCCGGCGGCGGGTCGACCGGGTCCGGCGGGTCGACCGGGTCCGGATCGGTCACGATCGGTCCGGTACCGGCACCGAAGAGGTCCTGGATCGCGTTCTGGAACGTCGTGCCGTAGCCGATGTCGTCTCCGAACTTGACCTGCACGAAACGCAGCTCCGGATAGCTAGCGTCGGTGACCTGTCGGGAGACGTAGACCGGTTGGACGTACATCAGTCCCCGGTTGATCGGGAACGTCAGCATGTTGCCGTACGTCACCTTGGCCCCGGAGTTCTTCAGCGGCAGCAGCGCCTCGTTGATGCGCTGGTCGGAGATGAAGTCGTTGGCCACCTGGCCAGGACCGGACACCTGGTCGCTGTCGGTTGCCTCGGCGTCCGTGGGCTCGGCGTCGGCGTTGTTGAGACGCAGGACGCTGATCTGGCCGTACTCCTCGCTCTCCGCGTTGGAGTTGACCGACACGAACGAGGCCAGGTTGTTGCGCCGGAACGGCACGTAGACGGAGGTCAACGAGAAGTTCGACGCCTCCGCTCCCCCGACGAAGAGTCGGTAGGGCGCCTGGAAGACACCCGGCGACTGTGGGTCTTCCGGAACGGTCCACCTGTCGTTGAACTCGTACCAGTCGCTGGCATCGCTGACGTGGTAGCGGGCGAACTGGAAGCGCTGCACCTTGAAGAGGTCCTCGGGGTAGCGCACGTGGGCCAGCAAGTCCTCGGACATGGTCGACTTCGGCTCGACCGTGCCGGGGAAGGCGCCCATCCACGAGCGCAGCAGCGGGTCCTCCTCGTCCCAGGCGTAGAGCGTCACTTCGCCGGTGTAGGCATCGACCGTCGCCTTGACCGCGTTGCGCATGTAGTTGATCTCGTCGGTCGGGAGCGTCTGGATCCCGGTCTGTACCTGCAGCGCGTCGTCGATCATGTCCTGGAACGACTCCCGCTGAGCCAGCGGATAACGGTCGGTGGTGGTGTAGCCGTCGAGGATCCAGGTGATCCGGCCATCGACGATCGCCGGGTAGACATCGGCGTCGACGGTCAGCCAGGGAGCGACCTTCTCCACACGGGTGGTGGGGTCGCGCTCGAAGAGCACCTTGGACTCGGCGTTGACCCGGCCCGAGAGCAGGAAGTTCGGCTCGCCGAACTTGAGCGCGAACATCAGCTGGTTGAAAGCGCTGCCCACGTCCGCGTCGCCGGGACCGTCGAAGGTCGTCGTGGAACCGACGTCGCTACCCGGCACGGGGAGGTTGAGCTCGTACTCCTCGGCGTCCTCAGACTCGCGACCGACCACGGAGTAGTCGGGGCTCTTCTCGCCGTAGTAGATCCGGCTCTCGAAGCTCCCCAGCTCGCTGGAGAGGTCGACCTCGGAAGAGTTGATCCCCTGCGCCCACTCCAGGCCACCCGACGACGACGGTGAATCAGCCCCGGTGTCGGCGGTCACGGCGTTCTCGGCATCGCGCTGGTTGGCGTAGGCCGCGATGATCCCGTTGCCGTGGGTGAAGACGGTGTGCAGGTTGGACCAGTTGCGCGCATCCGGGCTGAGCCCGTCCTGGTCGAGCTCGCGGACGCCGAGCACCAACGCCCGGTTCGAGCCGTTGAGCTCGTAGCGATCCACGTCGAGGACCTCGGCGACCGAGTAGTAGCCGCGCTCCTGCTGGATGTTCTCGAATGCCGGCGAGACCTGCTTGGGGTCGACCAGCGGCACCGAGCTGAGCAGCGGTGCCAGCTGAGTGGGACTCGCGTCGAGCGAGGTGTTGGGCGAGAACGGCGTCGTCTTGACGTCCTGGAGGTCGTAGGCCGCCTGGGTCGCCTCGATGTTGCGGGCGATGTAGGGCTCTTCCTTGTCGGCCTCGGACGGGTTGACCTGGAACTGCTGCACGATCGCGGGCCAGATCATCCCCAGCAGCACGGCGGAGAGCACGAGCAGTCCCAGCCCCATCGTGGGCAGCTGCCAGGTGCGACGCCAGACATTGAGGAAGAACAGGATCGAGCAGATCACCGCGACCCCGATCAGGATGTTTTTGGCCGGCAGCACTGCGTTCTCTGCCGTGAAGTTCATCCCGGTGAACAAAGAGTTGTTCTGGTTGACCAGGTCGAAGCGGTCGAGGTAGTAGTCGACACCCTTGGCCAGGACGAACAGCCCCAGCAGGACCGAGAGCTGCGCCTGCGCGGCCGGCGAGAGCCGGTCGGAGCCTGCCTGGAGCCGCAGCCCGCCGTACAGGTAATGGGTGGCGAGGGCACCGATGATGGCCATCACGAAGACAGCCATCGAGAAGTCGACCAGAAAGTGCACCCACGGCAGATCGAAGACATAGAAACCGATGTCCCGGTTGAAGTAGGGGTCTTCCTGTCCGAAGGACTGGCCGTTGCGCCACATCAGATAGGTGCGCCAGTTGCCCATCCCGGACGCACCGGCGAACAACCCCACCACGACGGCAACGCCGAGCATCACCCAGCCACGGATCGGGGTGACGACGTCGCGGTAGCGGTCGAGGTTGGTCTGCTCGCGTGAGTTCGGTCGGAACAACGGACGAAAGCGGTAGGCGAGGTAGACGTTGAGCGCCACGATGCCGCCGAGCACAGCACCGAAGATGAGGAACAACCCGATCCTGGTCCAGAGCAGGGTGCTGAACACCTGGCCATAGCCGACGGACTGATACCAGAGTCGATCGGTGTAGATGGAGGAGAACCCAGTCAGACCGAAGATCACCACGATCACCACGATCGCGGTGATCAGCAACGCACGCGAGCGCTTCGGGGTGCCCTGGCGCGGAGGCGGTGTGGACCTCGGGTCGTCATCGAACAGTTCACTCACGGGTTCTCCTCAGGCGGCTCATGCCGAGCCGGTCGATCGTTGTCGTGCGGGTGGTCAGGGGCGTGCGATTCATCGAGGGTCTCCTGCAGCAACCGCAGCAGACCGGGCACCAGGTCGATGCCACCCACCACCGAGGTGTCGTCGTCGTGCGCGCGCATCCGCAGGGCGCAGTACGTCGAACCGGTACGGGTGGCGCCGGCGACGATGCGCACCGTCTGACGCTCAGGGTGCTCGCTCGCGAAGGTGCGGGCCTCGATCGGATCCTCGGGAAGGTCGGCGTCCGCGCCGGGCGGCAGCACCAGGCGCTCGACCATGGCTGCGCATCCGGCCACACCGGACGGCCACTCGATCGACTCCAAGGCCGCCTCGAGCTGTTGGGCCGGGTCCATCTGGTCCTGCTCGACCGCGGTGAGTGAGCCTTGTTCGGCAGCCGAGTCCAACCCCATCGCGGCGGCCAGCGCCGGCTCCTGCTGCACCAGGACGGCGGTGTCGACGAGCGCGTACAACCTGCCGGGCTGGTCCCAGCCGTTGTCGGCCAGGTGATTCTCGATCTCGAGCACGGCAGCTGCCAGCGCGGGGTCGGCGTCCAGGTCGCCCCAGCGCGGATCTCCGGTGAGCGGGTCGGAACCGTGCTGATCCTCCGACGGGACGTCATTCCGCGCGTTGCTCTCGGTCACGAGGCCTCCTCGCACGACGGCAGCTCGGCGTCGGGGTCTGCGGCATAGGCCTCCAGGGCCAGGCGCACCTCGTGCATCGTGCTGGCGCGGATCAGCTCCATGTCGCCATTATCAACGCCGAGCGCATCAGCGCAGTTGTCTGCCGGGACCAGGAAGAGGTCGGTGCCCTCGGCCCGGGCCCCGGCGATCTTCTGCTGGATCCCCCCGATCGGGCCGACCGTGCCGTCGGGGGCAATCTCTCCAGTGCCGGCGACGCGGGCCCCACCGGTCAGCGAACCGGGCGTGATCGTGTCGTAGACGGCCAGGGAGAAGATCAGTCCGGCGCTCGGGCCACCGATGTTCTCGGAGATGTTGATCCGCACGTCGAAGGGGAAGTCGTAGTCGTACCCGGGGGTAATCCCGATCAGGAGCCGCTCCTCGCCCTCGATCCTCTCGACCACCGGCGTCACCTCGACGGTCCGCGCGGTGCCGTTGCGCTCGATCCCGATGGCGATCGGCTGGTCCGCGGTGGCTTTCTGGATCTCGTCGCGCAGCTCGACGTCGTCGGCGACGTCCTCGCCGTTGACGCTGGTCAGCAGGTCGCCGACCTCGAGGACGCCCACCGAGGGCATGTCCTCGGTGACGGCAGCCACCTGCAGCACCTCGGGTACGTCGATGCCGTCCTCGGCGAGCGCCACGTAGATGGCGTCGTCCTGCGAGGTCGCCATCTGCACGGCACCTTCCTCGCGATTGCTCTGCGCGGTCTCGCCGTCCTGATGCACTGAGGAGTACGGGTACACGGCGTCGTCGTCGTCGAACCACTTCGTCATCAGCTCACCGAGCGAGAGGTAGGCGGTCTCGGGCGGCTCTCCGGCGGGCGAGACCCGCACGGTGGTCATCCGCAGCTGACCGACGTCGCGGAAGACCTCGCGGCCGTCGACCTGCACCACCTCTGCCTCGTTACCGTCATCGCCCAGCACATCGACGGTGCCGCCGGGTGCGAAGGTGGCGAAGGGAAGGCCCTCAAAGGCTGCGAAGACAAGCAGCCCGAGCACCGCCGGCACGGCGATGAGCGCGGCGATGAGGCGCTGGTTCATGCCCCAACCCTCTCATTGGTGGCCAAGTACTGCCCCGGAGGCTCACGCTGGAGGCGGCCGACGGCGCACCGCCACCCCAGTGCTTCGGTCGGGTGGCCGCGGCGCCACGGCGTAGCCCGGCATCGAACGCTGACGCGCCCACGGACGCCAACGCGACGGCGTGCCCTCCAGTGCGGCGCCGAGGCGACGTACGGCCTCGTCGCGGTCGACCGTGCCACGGCTCTCGCGGCCCAGCCAGGTCACCCATGCCATAGCGAGGAGGGTCGCCAGGACCGGAGGCAGGAGCCAGAGGAGGATCACGACGTCAGGCTAGGACTGTCGGCCAACGGTTTGCGGTCGGCTCGCCGTGGTGCGACGGGACGTGCACCAGGGCAGACAGCCCATCGGCTCCGGGGCCAGGCATGCGGCCAGGCAGCCGGCCAGGCAGGGAGTCAGGCAGGGAGTCAGGGAGTGCCGACCCACTCATCCGAGCCGTCGGAGAAGACCTGGTGCTTCCAGATCGGCACCTGGTCCTTGAGGGTGTCGATCAGGTCGCGCGAGGCGTCGAACGCGACTCCACGGTGGGCCGACGCGGTGCCGATGATCACGGCGACGTCGCCGATGTCGAGGTGTCCCGTGCGATGCACGGCTGCTACCCCGTGGACGTCGTGGCGGCTCGCCACCAGGGCGCAGACCTCCTGGAGCCGCACCAGCGCCGTGGGATGGGCGGAGTAGTCGAGGCCACGCACGTCACGACCTCCGTCGTGGTCACGCACCCGTCCGACGAACAAGGTCACGCCACCGTCGGCGGCCTCGTCGAGGCTGTCGAGCACCTCGCTCACGTCGAGGGCGCTCTCGCGGATGTCGACGAGGCGGACGACCGTGTTGCTCATCACCTCAGAGACCCTACCGGCGGCCTTCGGGGGATCGTCCGAGCGGCGTACCGTGGGACGCATGGACAACGACTCCGGGAACGGCCCCGACGACACGTCGGGGGACGACTCGAACCCGTTCAAGGGCACGCCCTTCGAGCAGTTCTTCTCCGGTGGCGCGATGGGTGGGGCGATGGGTGGGTCCGGGGGCGCTGGTGGCTTCGACCTCAACGCCCTGGCCGGCATGTTCGGCGGGGGCGGCGCCGGTGGCGGGAAGATGCCCGACCTCAGCGCCCTGTTCGGTCAGATCCAGGCGATGATGCAGCCCTACGACGGCGCTCTCAACTGGGACGTCGCCACCGACCTTGCCCGCAAGAGCATCGCCGCGCACCCCGATCCGACCCCCACCGCACGCGAGAACGACGCCATCGCCGATGCGCTGCGCCTGGCTGACCACTGGCTCGACGAGGTCACTGACTTTCCGTCCGGTGTCACCTCGAGCGCCGCGTGGAGCCGTTCTGAGTGGGTGGTGAACACCCTCGAGACCTGGAAGGTCCTGGTGGAGCCCGTGGCCGAGCAGTCGGTCAAGGGCATCGGCGGGGCCCTGCCCGAGGAAGCGCAGGCGGCAGCCGGCCCGATCCTTGCCATGGTCGGCAAGGCGGTGGGCGCGATGTTGGCCAACCAGGTCGGCTCGGGGTTGGGCGCGCTGGCCGGCGAGGTGCTCGGCGCCACCGACATCGGGCTCCCGTTGAGCGCCCCGGGCAAGGCAGCCCTGGTGCCGCTCAACGTCACCGCCTTCGCCGAGGGCCTCGACGTCTCCGAGGACGACGTCCGGCTCTACCTGGCCCTGCGCGAGGCTGCCCACCACCGGCTCTTCAGCCACGCCCCGTGGCTGCGTGAGCACCTCATGGCGGCCGTCACCGACTACGCCGGTGGAGTGGAGATCAACGCCGAGGCACTCCAACAGCGGATGGAGGAGCAGCTGCGCGGCGTCGACCCGGCCAATCCCGAGTCGGTGCAACAGCTGCTCGAGGGCGGGCTCTTCGACCTCCCCCGCTCCCCCGCCCAGTCGGCGGCCCTGGAGCGGCTCGAGATCGCTCTGGCCCTGGTCGAGGGCTGGGTCGACGAGGTCGTCAGCCAGGCCGCCTCTGAGCGGATGCCCACAGCCACCAAGCTCCAAGAGCTCGTGCGTCGCCGTCGGGCGGCCGGTGGGCCCGCCGAGCAGACCTTCTCCGCTCTGGTCGGACTCGAGCTGCGTCCGCGCCGCCTGCGCGATGCCTCGACCTTGTGGGCCTCCCTGCGCACCCGCCAGGGGCCTGAGGCCCGTGACGGGGTCTGGACCCACGCCCATCTGCTGCCCACCTCGTCCGACCTGGACGACCCGCTCGGCTTCCGAGAGGACGCCGCGGCACCCGAGGCGCTCGACGAGGCGGACTTCGACGCCGAGCTGCGCAAGCTCCTCGACGGCGACCAGACCGACTCCGAAGGGCCGCACGACGAGCAGAGCCCCACCGAGGAGTGAGCGCCCTCCACGCCGACGCGCTGGCGACGCTGCGGTCGTGGCCCGCTCCGGACCACGACCAGGAGCGTCTGCGTCAGCGCTACCTTGCGCATCTCGAAGCACATCCCACGGGGCTCGACCGCGGCTGCCGGCCCGACCACGTCACCGCCAGCACCCTGGTGCTGAGCTCTGATCACTCGCAGGTGCTGCTGACGTTGCACGCCAAGGCCGAGCGCTGGTTCCAGTTCGGCGGCCACTGCGAGCTCGGCGACCTGCGGCTGCGCGACGCTGCGACTCGAGAGGCTCGCGAGGAGTCCGGGCTGGCCGGGCTCAGCCTGGACCCGGTCCCCGTGCAGCTGAGCGAGCACGCCGTGCCGTTCTGCCGCGATCCCGGCGCTCCTCCGCCGAGCTCAGCAGCTCCGAGCGGCTCAACGGTCGACCCCGCGATGGGTCCCGCGATGGGTCCCGCGAATGGTCCCGCGATCGTGCACCACCTCGACGTCCGCTTCCTTGCCGTCGTGCCCGCCGACGCGGTGCCCTCGGTGAGCGAGGAGTCGCTCGACGTGCGCTGGTGGCCGGTCTCGGAGCTCCCGGAGCCAGATCTCGATCTCGTCGACCTGGTCCGACTGGGCATCACGCGGGCGGAAACTCGTGTGCTCGAGGTCAGTCGGAGAACTCCGAGGGCGGAGTGATCCGTGCGCCCTCCGACCAGCCCAGCAGGTAGCCCTGAGCCTTCCTCGACTTCGGGTAGCGGTCGACCCACGCCCAGAAGCTCTCGTCGTGACCGGGCTCGAGCAGGTGGGCGAGCTCGTGGACGATCACGTAGTCCATCACCCAGGCCGGCATCGACTGCAGCCGCTCGGACAACCGGATGGTTCGTTCGCTCGGGGAGCATGAGCCCCAACGGGTGCGCTGGTTGCTCACCCACCTGACCGAACCTGGCTTGGCGAGCCCGCCCAGGTAGTCGTCGCTGAGCCGCAACGCTCGCGCCAGCAGGTCCTCGTCACTCAACGCCGGATGCCGCTCGGCCTTCTCGATGCGCCGCACCATGGTGGCCACCCAGCTGTCCTCCTCGGCGGAGGTGAAGGACGCCGGGATCAGGACGACGATGGCTTCGCCGTCGCGGTAGGCCGAGACTGTGCGCCGGCGCCGCTTGGACCGACGCACCTCGACGTCCGGGGTCTCGGCGCTGCTCATGGCCAGCAAGTTACTTGGTCGTGCGCGCCCACTCCAACAAGCGCTCGCGCTCCCAGGTGTTGACGATCCGCTCGGCCTCGATGCCGGCCTGCTCGGCACGCTCGCAACCCAGCACCAGGAAGTCGAGCTGTCCGGGGGCGTGCGCGTCGGAGTCGATGGAGAACAAGCAGCCGGCGTCGCGCGCCACGCCGAGCAGTTCCGAGGGCGGGTCGCGCCGCTCCGGTCGCGAGTTGATCTCCACCGCCACCTCGTGCTCAGCACAGGCCTCGAAGACCGCCCGGGCGTCGAAGGAGGACTGGTCGCGGGTACCGCGGCCCCCGGTGACCAGGCGACCCGTGCAGTGGCCCAGCACGTTGGTACGTGGGTTGCGGACCGCAGCGATCATCCGCGACGTCATTGCCGTGGCGTCCATCCTCAACTTGGAATGCACGCTCGCCACCCGGACGTCGAGACGCGAGAGCAGCTCGTCGTCCTGGTCCAGCGACCCGTCATCGAGGATGTCGACCTCGATGCCCTTCAGCAGCTGAAACGCCCCCACCCCACCGGACGCCGGGGTCGCGAGGTGCTGGTTGACAGCGTCGACGACCCCCAGCTGCCGGGTCAGACGCTCCGCGGAGAGTCCACGGGCGATCTTGAGCCGCGGTGAGTGATCGGTCAGCACGAGATAGTCGTGGCCGAGCTCCATCGCAGTCATCGCCATCTCCTCGATCGGCGACCCGCCGTCGGACCAGTCGGAGTGGGAGTGCAGGTCGCCGCGCAGGGCCGCGCGCAACGCGGCACCGCCCGGGGTGAGCGGACCGGCGTACTGCTGCTCGAGGGCGGCCAGGCGCTCGGGCAGCTGCCCGAGTGCTGCGGCCGCGATCACCTTGGCCGAGCTCGCCCCGACGCCTGGGAGGTCGGTGAGGGTCCCCTCCCGGGCCGCTCGGACCACCTCGTCCTCGCTCAGCGGGAGGATCGCCGCCGCGGCGCCCCGGAACGCCTTGACCTTGTAGGTGTCCTCGCGGGCACGCTCGAGG
>JBAVCA010000369.1:0-2422 GCA_049586475.1 Nocardioides sp. | reverse complement strand
CAGATGACCCCGGCGATCGGTCCGGCCAGCGACTCGGCGTGGACGATCTCGAGCACGTCCTCGAGCGTCAGCGGCTCGAAGTAGAGCCGGTCCGAGGTGTCGTAGTCGGTCGAGACCGTCTCGGGGTTGCAGTTGACCATGATGGTGTCGTACCCACCGTCGGGCAGGCTGGGATCGCTCAGCGCCAAGGAGGCGTGCACGCACGAGTAGTCGAACTCGATCCCCTGCCCGATCCGGTTGGGACCGGAACCGAGAATGATCACCGCGGGCCGTTCGCGGACCGCGACCTCGCTCTCCTCGTCGTAGGTGCTGTAGTGGTACGGCGTGGCGGCGGCGAACTCAGCCGCGCAGGTGTCGACGGTCTTGTAGACCGGACGGATCCCGAGTGCATGCCGTACGCCGCGCACGACGTCGGCACTCATGCCCCGGATCTTGCCGATCTGGGTGTCGGAGAAGCCATGTCGCTTGGCGCGACGCAGCAACGCCGGGGTCAGCTCGGGGGCGACGGTGACCTCGACGGCCACCTCGTTGATCAACAGCAGCTGGTCGATGAACCACGGGTCGATCTTGGTGGCGTCGAAGACCTCCTGGGGTGTCGCACCGGCCCTCAGGGCGTCCATGACTTCCTTGAGCCGGCCGTCGTGGGGGGTGGCGATCGTCTCGAGGAGGGCGTCCTTGTCGAGCTCGACCCACTCCTGGTGCCAGTCGAAGACGGCGTCCTTGCTCTCCAGGGAACGCAGCGCCTTCTGCAGCGCCTCGGTGAAGTTGCGGCCGATCGCCATTGCTTCCCCCACCGACTTCATGTGGGTGGTCAGCGTCGGGTCCGCGGCGGGGAACTTCTCGAAGGCGAATCGCGGCACCTTCACCACGACGTAGTCCAGGGCAGGCTCGAAGGCCGCCATCGTGCCCGCCCGCGGGATCGTGGGGAACTTCCGGTCCGCGTCGTCGGTGGACGTCGAGGTCGACAGGGCAGTGTCGCCGGTCGTGATGTCGTTCGGGATCTCGTCGAGCGTGTAGCCGATCGCGACCTTCGCGGCGATCTTGGCGATCGGGAACCCGGTCGCCTTGCTGGCCAGCGCGCTCGACCGCGAGACCCGCGGGTTCATCTCGATCACGATCAGCCGCCCGTCGGCTGGGTTCACGGCGTACTGGATGTTGCAGCCGCCGGTGTCCACGCCGACCGACCGGATGATGCCGATCGACAGGTCGCGCATGGCCTGGTACTCGCGGTCGGTGAGGGTCAGCGCCGGCGCCACGGTGATCGAGTCGCCGGTGTGCACGCCCATCGGGTCGACGTTCTCGATGGAGCAGATGATGACCACGTTGTCGGCGGTGTCGCGCATCACCTCGAGCTCGTACTCCTTCCAGCCGATGATCGACTCCTCCAGGAGGACCTCGGTGGTGGGGCTCGCAGCCAGGCCGGCGCCCGCGATGCGGCGCAGGTCGGTCTCGTCGTAGGCCATCCCGGACCCGGCGCCGCCCATGGTGAACGACGGGCGCACCACCATCGGGTAGCCCAGCTCTCCGGCCGCGCCGAGACAGTCGTCCATCGTGTGGCAGATGACTGACTTGGAGCATTCCCCGCCCAGCTCCTCGACGATGCTCTTGAAGATCTGCCGGTTCTCGCCGCGGTCGATCGCCTCGATCGAGGCGCCGATCAGCTCGACGTCGTACTTCTCGAGCACGCCGTTGGCGGCCAGCGCCATCGCCGCGTTGAGCGCGGTCTGCCCCCCGAGCGTGGCCAGGAGGGCGTCGGGGCGCTCCTTGGCGATGATCATCTCCACGTACTCAGGCAAGATCGGCTCGACGTAGGTCGCGTCGGCGAACTCCGGGTCGGTCATGATCGTGGCCGGGTTGGAGTTGACCAGGATGACCCGGATCCCCTCCTCCTTGAGCACGCGACAGGCCTGGGTGCCGGAGTAGTCGAACTCGCAGGCCTGGCCGATCACGATGGGGCCGGAGCCGATCACCATCACGCTCTTGATGTCCTCGCGCTTCGGCATGTCAGGCCTCCTTGTTCCGGTCGGAGATGAGCGCTGCGAACCGGTCGAACAGGTACGCCGCGTCGTGGGGGCCGGCAGCGGCCTCCGGGTGATATTGCACCGAGAAGCTCAGCAGCGCTTCGGTCTCGGCGTCGCGCAGCTCGAGACCTTCCACGACGTCGTCGTTGAGGCAGACGTGGCTCACCGTGGCGACGCCGTACGGCGTGGTGGTCGCGCCCTCGAGAGGGGCGTCCACGGCGAACCCGTGGTTGTGGGCGGTGACCTCCACCTTGCCGGTCGTGAGGTCCATCACCGGCTGGTTGATGCCGCGATGGCCGTACTTCAGCTTGTAGGTGCCGAAGCCGAGGGCACGCCCGAACAGCTGGTTGCCGAAGCAGATGCCGAAGTAGGGCAGCTTGCGCTCGAGCGCACCCTGGAGC
>JBAVCA010000368.1:0-10882 GCA_049586475.1 Nocardioides sp. | reverse complement strand
AGGTAGCGTCCTGCAGTGCACGCACAGCGTGACCGGTGCGGATCACGCCGTGCGTGGCGCCGGCAGCTATGCCCGGCAGCAGCCGCGGCCACCACGTGGCAAGGAGGTCGGGCCAGGGTTGCTCCTGCGACTGGTGCAGGAAGTAGACGGCCCAGTCGCCGACCCTCCGCGGATCGCCCAAAGCGTCGACCCAGGCGTCGGCCCGGATGGGGTCGGCGCCGCGGGGAGCCTCGTCGAGCTGCGCGAGGTAGCCGTCGGTCCAGCGGTGGATCAGCTCGGGCCGACCCAACCGGGACAGGGCCTCCACCACCATCGGACCGTGGTTGGAGAGGTACCCGTCGAACTCGGGACCGGTGGCGTGGTACCGATCGAGGGCCTCGTCGTAGGCCCCGGGGATGACTAGCATGAAGCCACCCCACAACATCAAGTGCACTTGAGGACAAGGATGAATCAGCACGACCTGCTCGCGATCGGCGAGGTCGCGGATCGCTCGGGGGTGGCCGCGTCGGCGCTGCGCTACTACGAGTCGCTCGGCCTGATCTCGAGCACTCGCACCGCGGGGGACCGTCGGCGCTACGAACGGGCCGTGCTGAGGCGGGTCGCCGTGATCCAAGCGGCGCAACGCGTCGGGCTCACCCTGGGCGAGATCCGCACGGCGTTCACCACGCTTCCGCCGCACGCGGCCCCGAACCGTCGCGAGTGGACCCGGATGGCGCGGCCGTGGCGGGCACAGATCGACCAACGGATCGCGGACCTGGAGCGGGTCCGCGACGACCTCGACGGCTGCATCGGGTGCGGCTGCTTGTCCTTGCAGCGGTGTCGGCTCTACAACCCCGACGACTCCTTGGGGTCCGAGGGCTCGGGGGCTCGCCGATTGTTTCCCGACGAGCGACGCCGTGGCGGCAACGGGTCTAGCTGAGCACCAGCACCAGGTCGCCACCGTCGACGGGTTGCGTTGCGCGGATGGCGAGCCGCGCGACGGTACCGGCGGTGGGCGCGGTGATGGAGGCCTCCATCTTCATCGCCTCGATCGTGGCGAGGGTCTGTCCGGCCTCGACCTGCTCGCCCTCCTCGACGACCACGGTCACCGCACCCTGGTAGGGAGCGGCGACGTGGCCGCTCTGGGCCGGATCGGCTTTCTCGGCGCTGACGACGTCGGAGGCGATGGCGTTGTCGCGGATGCTCACCGGTCGCATCTGCCCGTTGATCAGGGCCATCACGGTGCGGTAGCCGCGCTCGTCGGGCTCGCTGATCGACTGCACCCCGAGGATGAGGGTCTTGCCCTCGTCGAGCTCGACCTCGTGTTCCTCGCCCTGTTTCAGGCCGTAGAGGTAGTCGAGGGTCGGCAGCACCGAGGTGTCGCCGTACTTCTCCCGCGCCTCCAGGAAGTCCCTGGTGGGTCCGGGGAACAGCAGTTGATTGAGCATGCCGCGCCGGCTGGTCGAGCCACCGGCGAGACCGGCCGACTGCTCCTCGGTGAGCGACTCCGACGGGGCCTTCCAGGTGCGTCCCTCGAGCGCCTTGGTGCGGAATGGCTCAGGCCACCCCCCAGGGGGGTCCCCCAGCTCGCCGTTCAGGAAGCCGATCACCGAGTCGGGGATGTCGAAGGACGCCGGGTCCTGGGCGAACACCACCGGGTCGGCGCCGATGCCGACCAGGGCGAGCGCCAGGTCGCCGATGACCTTGGAGGACGGGGTGACCTTCGGGACGCGACCGAGGATGTCGTTCGCGGCTGCGTACATGTCCTCGACCTGCTCGAACTTCTCGCCCAGGCCGAGGGCGATGGCCTGCTGGCGCAGGTTGGAGAGCTGGCCTCCCGGGATCTCGTGGCGGTAGACGCGACCGGTCGGTGAGGGCAGGCCGGACTCGAACGGAGCGTAGACGCGACGGGTTGCCTCCCAGTAGGGCTCGAGGGCGTTGATCGCGTCCAAGGACAATCCGGTCTCGCGCTCGGAGTGATCGGTGGCCGAGACCAGCGCCGAGATCGGCGGCTGGGACGTCGTGCCGGCCATCGCAGCGGACGCAACATCGACCGCGTCGACGCCGGAGTCGATCGCCGCCAGCAGGGTAGCCAGCTGACCGCCGGGGGTGTCGTGGGTGTGCAGGTGGACGGGAAGGTCGAAGCTCTCCCGCAGCGCCGTGACGAGCGTGCGGGCTGCGGGAGCGCGCAGCAGCCCGGCCATGTCCTTGATGCAGAGCACGTGAGCGCCGGCCTCGACGATCCGCTCGGCTAGGCGCAGGTAGTAGTCGAGGGTGTACAGCTTCTCGCCGGGACTGGCGAGGTCCCCGGTGTAGTAGAGCGCCACCTCGGCGACCGTGGTGCCGGTGGCGCGAACGGCCTCGATCGCGGGCTGCATCTGCTCGACGTCGTTGAGTGCGTCGAAGATCCGGAAAACGTCGATCCCGGTCGAGGCCGCCTCCTGCACGAAGGCCTCGGTCACCGCGGTCGGGTAGGGCGTGTAGCCCACGGTGTTGCGTCCGCGTAGCAGCATCTGCAAGCAGATGTTGGGCATGGCCTGGCGCAGCGATGCGAGTCGTTCCCACGGGTCCTCGGCGAGGAAGCGCAGCGCCACGTCGTAGGTCGCTCCACCCCAGACCTCTGCCGACCACAGCTGAGGCGTTGTACGGGCAACGACCGGAGCAGCCATGAGCAGGTCGCGGGTGCGCACGCGGGTCGCGAGCAGGGATTGATGGGCGTCTCTGAAGGTGGTCTCGGTGACCGCGACGAGGTTCTGGGCCCGGAGGCGACGAGCAAACTCCTCGGGACCGACCTCGAGCAACAGCTGTCGGCTGCCGTCAGGTGCGGGAACGCTGAGGTCGACGTCCGGAAGCTTGGTCGCCGGGTCGATGCTCACCGGCGCCGCCCCGTGCGGCTGGTTGACGGTGACGTCGGCGAGGTAGGTGAGCAGCTTGGTGCCGCGGTCGCTGGACCCGCGGGCCTGGAGGAGCTGAGGGTGGGTCTCGATGAACGAGGTCGTGACCCGCCCGGCCGCGAAGTCGGGGTCGTCGAGCACCGCCTGGAGGAACGAGATGTTCGTGGACACTCCGCGGATCCGAAACTCCGCGACCGCGCGCCGGGCCTTCTCGACGGCCTTGTCGAAGGTCCGACCGCGGCAGGTGAGCTTGGCCAGCATCGAGTCGAAGTGGGCCGAGACCTCGGCTCCGGTGTAGACGGTGCCGCCGTCGAGCCGCACGCCGCCGCCACCTGGTGAACGGTAGGTCGTGATCACGCCGGTGTCGGGGCGGAAGTTGTTGGCCGGGTCCTCGGTGGTGATCCGACACTGCAGGGCGGCGCCGCGGAGGTGGATGGAGTCCTGGCTGAGACCGAGGTCCGCGAGCGTCTCACCAGAAGCGATCCGTAGCTGGGCCTGAACGAGGTCGACGTCGGTCACCTCCTCGGTGACTGTGTGCTCGACCTGGATCCGCGGGTTCATCTCAATGAAGACGTAGTTGTCGGCCGGGTCGAGCAGGAACTCGACGGTGCCGGCATTGCGGTAGCCGATCTCCGTGGCGAAGCGCACGGCGTCTGCACACATCCGGTCCCTCAGCTCCGGATCGAGGTTGGGGGCAGGTGCGATCTCGACGACCTTCTGGTGCCGTCGCTGCACCGAGCAGTCACGCTCGTAGAGGTGGACCACATTTCCGGCCCCGTCGGCCAAGATCTGCACCTCGATGTGGCGGGGCTCGACGACGGCCTGCTCGATGAAGACGGTGGGGTCGCCGAAGGCGCCCTCGCCTTCACGCATGCAGATCTCGACCGCCTCGCGCAGGTCTTCTGGACGTTCCACGCGGCGCATCCCGCGGCCTCCGCCGCCGGCCACCGCCTTGACGAAGAGCGGGTAGGGCATGCCGGCGTTATCGGGCCCTGCGGCCTCGGTGGCCGCGACGAGGGCCTCGACGTCGGTGCCCGGCGCGACCGAGGCCAGGACGGGCACCCCGGCCGCCTTGGCGGCGGCGATCGCACGGGCTTTGTTGCCGGTGAGCTCGAGGATGGCTGCTGTCGGGCCGACGAAGGTGATCCCAGCATGTGCGCAGGCCTCGGCGAGGTCAGGGTTCTCCGAGAGGAACCCGTAGCCCGGGTAGATCGCGTCCGCGCCGGCGCGCACGGCGGTTGCGACGATCGACTCCACATCGAGGTACGAGCGCACGGGGTGACCACGCTCGCCGATCTCGTAAGCCTCGTCGGCCTTCAGGCGATGCTCCGACCATCGATCCTCGTGCGGGAAGACCGCGACCGTGCGCGCTCCGACCTCGTACGCCGCCCGAAACGCTCGGATGGCAATCTCGCCACGGTTGGCCACCAGCACCTTGGAGAACATCCGTCCAACCTAGTGCGGGGTGACGCTGGCCCGGAGCCTCATCTCAGCCGTGGAACTGCTCGAGGAGTCCGGGCGAGGCCCGACCCGCGAGATCCACCGCGTCGGGCGAAGGAAGGTCGAGGACTGCCACCGCGCCCCGGCCCCCGGCGGTGGTGGCGATCAAGGTCGTGAGCCCTTGTCGGCGTTGGAACCACGTGGCCCGAAGGTTCCAGCCGATCACGTCGTCGACCGAGAGGACTTCGCGGCGCCGGGCCAGGCTGCCGGAACGAGCGACGACATAGCCCTCGACCAGGTCGTGCCCGAGGGCGGCGACGCGATCGGCTGCGATGACCGCCATGAGAGCGAGGACGAGCAAGGTGGGGACGAGCGGCCACCACGGACCGCCGGCCGCGAGGAGCCCCACAGCCGCGACCGGGAGCAGCGCGGTAGGGAGCAACGCCCGCGCCCACCGTCGGCGGCGCGCGGCAGGGCCGTGGTCGAGCAGCTGCCCGGTGACGGCGTTCGGGTTCCCGATCACCTCACCGGCCACCCGGAGGACCAGGTCGGCGGGGGCAGGCGGGACCAGGCCGGAGCTGCCGGGGGCCTTGCGGTCCACGCCGGTGACGATGGCGTTGAGGCCACGACCTCCGGCAGTACGCAGCAGGAGTCCTTCCCCTAGGACGATCCCGGCGACCCGGTCCTCGTCGAGACTTGTCTCGCGGGTCGTCAGCAGCCCGCGCGAGATGTGCCAGGAGCCGTCGGCGCGGGTGAGCCGGAAGCCCCAGTTGGTCACGAGGTAGCCGAGCACCGAGATCGGGATGACGAGCACGATCAGCAGCACCACCAGCGCCACGACGGCGAGATCGGAGGGAAGCGGAACAGCCTCGAGGTCGATCCGCTTCCACGTGTCGGTGAGTTCGAGCAGCTGGGAGAGCCCGCCGAAGACGGCCGCAGCGACGATGATGCCCGCGCCGGTGAAAGGGGCGAAGCGCAGCCAGGCCGGAGCGAACTGCGCGAGCGGAGGGTCCGGGACGCCTCGAGGGTCGTCCCCAGGCTGTGGGCCCGCGGGCGTGACCACCCGCAACAGCTCACGTCGGAGCTCGCGGGCGCGCTCCATCGGTAGCCCGTCGAGATCGAGGTCGCCGTCCTCGCTCCCAGCGCTGCCGGTGCCGATGCGCACCATCGTCAGGCCGAGCACGCGGTGGATCGGGGAGGAGGTCAGGTCGACGGTGCGCACGCGATCCTGAGGGGTCGACAGCACGTGGCGGTTGAGCAGGCCTCGACGGAGCTCGACACGTCCTTGTGCCACCCGGAAGCCGGTGGTCAGGTAGCGCAGCACCCCGAAGACGATCGGGACGAGTACTCCGAGGAAGTACAGCGGCGGGCCACCGCCAGCCGACCCGGCGAAGAAGAGCACGAGCAGCGCCGGCAGGAACCGGAGGAGCTCGCGCGCGGGGTGGACGAGAAGCATGCGGGGGTCGAGACGTTGCCACTCGCGGTCGCGAGTCAGCTCCGGCAGATCGTCCGAACCAGGACCAGGCGGGATGGACGGGGTCGCCGGTGGTGGCGGAGGTGGCTGACCTGAGGGGGACGGCGGAGGCGGAGGCGGAGGCGGTGGCGGTGGAGGTGGAGGTGGCGGGAGGTGCTCGCTCACGTCGCGTCGCCTGCCACGGCGTCGGCTTGCCGCGTGAGGTCGTCGACGAGTCGACGCGCGACCTGACGATCGAGTCCGTCGATGCTGATCGCCCCGGCCGCAGAGGCGGTCGTGACGGTGACGCTCGCCAGCCCGAAGATGCGTGCGATCGCCCCCTCGGCGTAGTCGACGGTCTGGATCCGGCTCATCGGAGCGATGCGCCGCTCCTGGGCCCACCACCCGGTCTGGATGTAGACCGCCGTCTGCGTGGTCTCCCACCGGTGCACGAGGTACCGCCATTGGGGCACGACCGCGACGTAGGCCACCACGCCACCCGCCAGAACGAGGATCATCCACCACCGGACGGCGTCCGTCGTGGCCGCGACCACGCCGCCGATCACGACGAGGATGAGGCCTTCGAACCCGGCGCTCAGCTGCCACATCAGCCGCGCCCGCGGGCTGACCCGGTGCTCGGGGTCGCGCAGGCGGGCTGCGGGCGGGGCAAGCGGGGTCTCGGACATGCTTCGAGCCTAGGACGTCTGGCCTGATGCTCGGTGGCCGAGGCATCGCCGCCGGCCGCCCCACCGCCGCGGACCTAGAGTTCCGGCATGGACCTCGAATTCAGCGGCCAGGTCTGGGAGTGGCGCGGCCCCGCGCCCTACTACTTCGTCACCGTGCCCGAGGACGCGTGCGCCGAGATCGACGATGCGAGGGCTCTCGTCAGCTACGGCTGGGGGATGATCCCGGTGACGGTCACCCTGGGCGCCACGACGTGGACCACGTCGTTGTGGCCGAAGAACGATGCCTACGTGGTGCCGCTCAAGCTTGTTGTGCGACGGGCCGAGCGCGTCGAGGTGGGTGACGCCGTGGCTCTCGCCCTCGAGATCAGGATCTGATCTAGGAGTAGCGGTGGCTCTTCGCGGCGTGGCCCTGCTCGCGGGTGCAGGTCCGACCGCTCATGTTGCGGTGCCCGCACAAGGCATCGGCTGCCACGTCGGCTGCTGCTGCCCCCGACACGCTGGAAGCAGCAGTGGTGGCGGGCTGTGCAGCGCTCCCGGCAACGGGCCGGGCGGCGGGCTTGGTCGCCGGCTTGGCGGGCCCGTCCTTCGCCAGCTTCTGGGCTGCCTCGTAACGCGCTTCACGCATGGCTCGCAGATTGTCCATCTTGCTCATCGTCGGCTCACCTGAGGCAGCCTACGGCGTGGCACCGACAGGGGTGCGCACGGCTTGTCGGTGCTGCTGCCGACCTGCCCGCGCGAGAAGAGGAGCAGGCTGAAGCCGACACCCGGGGTCTCAACCAGATGTCGGCGATCCCGCGGCGAGCCGCTGGTCGGAGGCCGCACCACCGACCCCCGGGTGCGCCATCACCAGCAGATAGACCCCACCGGCGACGAGCGCCCAGAAGGCGGCCCCGACCCCGACGATGCTCAGGCCCGAGGCGGCCACCACGAAGGTGATCGCTGCCGCCTCCCGCCGTTGATCGTCGAGGAGCGACGAGGCGGCCGCCGAGCCGAAGGTACCGATCAGGGCGAGCCCGGCCACTGCCGCGATGACCCCGGTGGGCGCGGCGACCGCGACGGTCGAGACCAGTGCCGCCAGCGGCCCCAGCACCACGTAGGAGACTCCCGTGGTCACCCCGGCCACCCAGCGACGCGTCGGATCAGGGTGGGCGGCGGGCCCGGCGGCAAGGGCCGCGGAGATGGCAGCCAGGTTGATGGCGAAACCGCCAAGGCCAGCGGTCGCAGCGGTGGCTGCACCGGTGTACACGAGGGCAGGGCGCAGTGGTGCTCGATAACCGAACGAGGCGAGCACCGCGCTGCCAGGAATGTTCTGGCTGGTCATCGTCACCAGGTAGAGCGGGACCCCGATCGCGATCATCGTCAGTAGGTCCAGGTGAGGTGCCGTCCAGGTGAGGGAGGGTGCGAGGTCGGAGCCGTCGATGCCGGCGAGCGACCCGGTCGCGACGATCACCACCACGGCTGCGGCGAAGGCGCCGGGCACCGCCCAGCGGCGTGCGACCCGCAGCAGCACTAACCAGGTCGCGAGCACCGGCGCGATGGCCTCGGGGTAGTCGGCGAGAGCCAGAAAAGGCTGGATGCAGAGACCCAGCAGCACCCCAGCGAGCATGGCGTTCGCGAGAGCCGTCGGGATCTTGGACACCCAGATGCCTACCGGTCGCACCAAGCCGGTGACAACGAGCAGCAGGCCGGTCAGGACGAAGGCGCCGACGGCGTCGCCATACCCGCCATCGGGGATCGTCGCCCCCGCAAGGAGCGCTGCGCCGGGGGTCGACCAGGCCATCGTCACCGGGAGACGCGTGCGCCACGAGAACGCGATCGAGCCTAGGCCCATCGTCACCGACAGGATGAGCAGACCGGAGGCGGCTTCGCCCGGGTCGGCGCCGACGGCGCTCAGGCCGGTGAGGACAACCGCGAAGGAGGAGGTGAATCCGACGACCGCCGTGATGACCCCGGCGAGCACGAGCTGGGTCGTGCCGCCCCGGTCGGAACGGGCGTCGCCGTCAGTCCTTGAGCTCGCAGACGACTTGGCCACTGGTCACCGTCGCGCCCACCTCGGCTGCCAGTCCGGTCACGGTGCCGGCTTTGTGAGCCTTCAGGGGCTGCTCCATCTTCATCGCCTCGATGACCACGATGGTCTCGCCCTCGGCAACCTCCTGGCCCTCCTCGACGGTCACCTTGACGACGGTCCCTTGCATCGGGCTGGTGACGGAGTCGCCGGACGCCTTGGCGCCCGCCTTCTTGCCGCCCGCGCGCTTGGTCTTCTTCGCAGCCCCTGCGGGGCCGGAGGACAGGCCACCGAGACCGGCGGGGATGACGACCTCGACCCGCTTTCCGCCGACCTCGACGACCACCGTCTGGCGTTCGACCGGCTCCTCGGCCTCGGCAGCAGCGCCGCCGAAGGGCTCGATCTGGTTGTCGAAGTCGGTCTCGATCCACGTGGTGTAGACGGTGAACTCGCCCTCGCCGCTGGGAGTGGAGGCGCCGACGTAGGCCGGGTCGCGGACCACGGTGCGGTGGAACGGGATCACGGTGGGCATGCCGTCGACGACGAACTCGTCGAGAGCGCGTCGCGACCGCTCCAGCGCCTGGGTGCGGTCCCGGCCGCTGACGATGAGCTTGGCGATCAGTGAGTCGAACGAGCCCGGGATGGTCTCGCCGTTCTCGTAGCCGCCGTCGAGGCGCACTCCAGGGCCGCCCGGAGGGCTCCAGGCCGACAGGGTGCCTGGCGCAGGCATGAAGTTCGCACCGCCGTCCTCGGCGTTGATGCGGAACTCGATCGAGTGACCGCGGACCTCGGGGTCGTCGTAACCGAGCTCTTCGCCCGCGGCGATCCGGAACATCTCGCGCACCAGGTCGATGCCGGTGACCTCCTCCGAGACGCAGTGCTCCACCTGGAGGCGGGTGTTGACCTCGAGGAAGGAGATGGTTCCGTCCTTGGCAACCAGGAACTCGCAGGTGCCGGCGCCGACGTAGTTGGCCTCGCGCAGGATGGCCTTCGACGACTCGTACAGGCGGCTCACCTGGTCCTCGGTGAGGAAGGGCGCGGGCGCCTCCTCGACGAGCTTCTGGTGACGGCGCTGCAGCGAGCAGTCGCGTGTCGAGACGACCACGACGTTGCCGTGCTGGTCGGCCAGGCACTGGGTCTCGACGTGACGCGGACGGTCGAGGAACTTCTCGACCAGGCACTCGCCACGGCCGAAGGCGCTGATCGCCTCGCGTACGGCCGACTCGTAGGCGTCGGGGATCTCCTCCATCGTACGAGCCACCTTCAGCCCGCGACCGCCGCCACCGAAGACCGCCTTGATCGCGACCGGGAGCCCGTTGGCCTCGGCGAACGCGACGACCTCGTCGGCGTCCTTGACGGCGTCCTTCGTGCCGGGTGCCAGGGGTGCGTCGGCGCGTTCGGCGATGTGCTTGGCCTTGGCCTTGTCGCCCAGCGCCTCGATCGCGGCCGGCGGCGGCCCGATCCAGATGAGACCTGCGTCGAGGACGGCCTGGGCGAACTCGGCGTTCTCGGCAAGGAAGCCGTACCCGGGGTGCACCGAGTCGGCGCCTGAGTCGGCCGCGACCTTGAGGAGCTTGGCGATGTCGAGGTAGGAGTCGGCGGGCGTTGCGCCTCCCAGGGAGTGCGCCTCGTCGGCGAGTCGCACGAACTGTGCGTCGCGGTCCGGATCGGCGTAGACCGCCACGCTTGCGATCCCTGCGTCCTTGCAGGCCCGGATGACCCGGACGGCGATCTCGCCACGATTGGCGATGAGGACCTTCTGCAGCGGCTTGCTGTCGGGCACGGGGACGCTCCTGTGGTGGCCTGGCGATGCTCTGGTGGTCGAGACTTCACTCCGGCGGGCAGGTTATCGCCCCTGCGAGCCGGCGGGGACGCAGGCTCCCTGGATGGACGCACGCGCGGCCCCTATGCTGGAGGTCGTGTCTGAGTACCAGCAAGAGCGCAAGGGGTTCTGGTACGAGCCCGAGGGGACGGGTACCTCCGAGGCGATCGCCCTGGAGACCTGGGCCCGTACGGCCCACGAGATCCTGGAGGAGACGGCCGCGGTCTACCACGGCACCGTGACCGAGGGCGCACTCGCGCACCGGCTGCTGACCGAGACCGGGATCGCCACGTCCCGCCCGCACCCACGCTGGCTCCCCAAGCTCCTGCAGCCACTTGCGGCTCTGCACCACCGCGACGACTACCCACCGTTGACAGCGTTGGTCGTCGATGGTCGCGGCTGGGTGGGGGAACGCTACGACGACGTGCTCCGTGCTGCCGAGCAGCACCCGATCACCGATCCCGCCGCTCGGGAACGGCACGCTTCCAGAGCGCGGCTGGAGTGCTACGAGTGGGCCGGCTCCGTCCCGGAGGACGGGGGCCACCCCGAGGTCGTGGAGATGACGTCGACCAGGGCCCGCGCGGCGCGCGCGCCCCGTGCAGC
>JBAVCA010000367.1:0-2720 GCA_049586475.1 Nocardioides sp. | reverse complement strand
CATCGTGCCGGTGGCGATCCTCGGCCTCGACGGGTCGAACGACGCCACCCGCGGACTGGACCCGGCCGCTACCCCGTCGATGGTCGTCCCGCCTCCGGCCACGCCAACCACGACACCGGAGCAGACCCCCTCATCACCCCCGGACAGAGCGGGACTGGGCTTCGACTACCTCGATCTGCGTGGAGGCAACACGGTGCTCCACCTCGCCGACGGCACCACCCGGACGCTTCCAGGAGATGACTACGTGCGCGCCGCAGTGCTCGGCGACCAGATCGCAGCGTTCCGTCAGGGCGCGGTCTTCGAGGAGGGGTTCGTCGATCTCGTGGAAGCAGGCACGGTCGTCACGACGTACGACGTGCGTTCGCAGCTGGCGATCACCCCCGACGGACGCACCGTCGCCTTCATCACCGCCGACGACGAGCTGCTCTTCGTCAACGGCGAGCACGGCGAGCAGACCTTCGGCAGCATCGAGCGGGGGGTCACGCTGTCGGCGATCATCGGTGACGGCGACTGCTCCCTCGAGACGGGGTGCCACCCGTTCCTCGAGCACCAGGACCTCAGCGAGCGCGACGCCTACGAGATCAACTACGAGGGCCCCGACACCTCCCCCGCACCCGGTGCGATGCGCGTCAACGACGCCGCGGACGGGTTTCTGGTCACGGTGCAGACCGACGCGACCGACACCGGCTCGTGCGGCGGCCTCTACGACCGTGAAGGCGGCGGTCGGTGGGTGTTCGAGACCTGTGACGCCCAGGTCCTCGACCTCTCACCCACGGGCGACCACGTCGTCGGCACGGACCCGTACGGCGACGGGATCGGCCCTGGCTACTTCGCGATCCTCGATTCCGAGGGCGACGAGGTCGCCCGGTACGAGGCCGACCAGGGCTATGTCCACAGCGACTTCGTCTGGGCCGACGCCACGCATGCTGTCGCCGTGGTCTCTGAACGCGGCCAGTGGAAGATCATCTCGCTCGCGACCGACGGGTCCTCGGAGGTGGTCCTCGGACCGATCGACGCGGAGTCCGAGAGGGCGCCGTTCCTGCTCACCGGCGGCGACGCCGGCTGAGTCCTGCTGGTGGCGGGCTGGTCGTGTGCCGGGTCAGGGACCGGTGGTCGGGTCAGCCGCAGCCCTTGCGGAGAGGCAACCGCAACACGATCGCAGTCGCGCCGTCGCGGTAGTAGCGACGTCGCCGATCGATCTCCACGAAGCCCTGATCAGCGTAGAAGGCCAGGGCTCCGTGATTGTCCTCGCGCACCTCCAGCAGGACCCGATCGGCACGCTGCTCCTGGGCTGCGGCGACGACCGTGGCCAGCAGTGCTGACGCCAGTCCGGTGCGGCGGTGGGACGGGGTGACGGCGATGCGTTGCAGCTCGGCGATGTCGGCCACGATGCTGGCGACCGCGTAACCGGCAAGCCCCGCGGCGACCTCGGCGACGAAGTAGTGCACGGTGGGGAGCTCGCCCGAGACCCCCTGCTGCACCAGTCCGGCCGACCAGGCGTCGCGACCGAGGTTCTCGGTCTCGAGGCTCGCGATCGCCACCGCGTCCGCCCCGGTCGCCGGGCGGACGAGGGGCTCGCTCACGAGACCCGCTTGGGCGTGCCCGGGACCTCTGCGTCGGGGCGTCGCAGGTAGAGCGGCTCAGGGTCGAGCAGCTCGACGGCCTCGTGGGCAATCGCACGACCGAGCCAGCCGGCCGACGCCCGAACCGGCCCCGCCGGGCGCGGGAAGTGCTCGGGGTAGAGCAACGCCCCCTCCCCCACGACCGGCAGCTCGGTCGCCACGGTGTCGGGCTTGGCCACGGTGGGGCCGGACAGCCGGGTGCCCCTCGGGTCGTACGCCGCCAGGTAGACCTCCTTGCGCCGCGCGTCGGTCGCCACCACGAACGGCTCCGCCAGGACGCCACTCGCCACGGCCTGCACCGCGAGCGCGTCGAGCGAGCACACGCCGTACACGGGGAGGTCGAGGACGAAGGCGAGTGTCCGCGCGGTCACCAGGCCCACGCGCAGCCCGGTGAACGGGCCCGGTCCGACCCCGACCCCGATCGCGGTGAGGTCCAGGCGGGTCGCGTCGGCCTGCTCCAGCACCTGCTCGATCAACGGGGCCAGCTGCTCGCCGTGGCGCATCTCCTGCTCGGAGGTCAGCTCGACGAGGACCTCGTCACCGGCGTCGCCGCCGAGGAGGGCAACACTCACGGAGGGGGACGAGGTGTCGAAGGCGAGCAGCACGGCGTCCAGGCTAGTGGGTCTTGAGGTAGGTGCTGCCGCGGACGGGCGGTGCCGCCCGGCAACGCTTCGCTGCTGAGCCACGACGTCGGCGACGTTGCTGGGGTTGCGCGCTCCCTGACTCGGGGCTGGAGGACCCGGACCACAAAGCCGAGCTAGCGACGAGCGGGACCGTTCGACGGGCGGTTGGGGTGAGTTGCCCAGCGTGGTCCGATTCCTTGCACCTCGACCACCCGGGGCTCGACACCCTCGTCGGTGCTCTCGGCGCCGTCCACCGAGTGCCGGATCCGGACCTCCAGCCGCGACGGCGAGAGTGCCTCGGCCATGCCCTCGCCCCACTCGACCACGGTGACGACGTCCTCGAGCGACGTGTCGAGGTCCAGGTCGTCGAGCTCCTCGATGCTGCCCAGCCGGTAGGCGTCGACGTGCACCAGGCCGGGTCGACGACCGAGCGCAGCGTGCTCGCGCGCGATCACGAACGTCGGCGACGTGACCG
>JBAVCA010000366.1:0-11019 GCA_049586475.1 Nocardioides sp. | reverse complement strand
GGTCGCTCCCCGCGAGGGAAGCGACCCGTCCTGCTGACCTGAGGCCAGGATTACTTAGCGGGAGACGCCTTCCTCCCAGCCGGGGACGCCTTCCTCCCAGCCGGAGAAGCCTTCCTCTCAGCCGGGGATGCCTTCCTCCCAGCCGGAGACGCCTTCCTCTCAGCCGGAGCCTTCTTAGCCGGCGCCTTCTTCGCTGGAGCCGCCTTCTTGGCAGCCGGTGCCTTCTTGGCAGCCGGAGCCTTCTTCGCCGGAGCAGCCTTCTTGGCAGCCGGCGCCTTCTTCGCCGCAGCAGCCTTCCCCGGAGTCGCCTTCTTGGCAGCAGCCGCCGCCGCCTTGGCGGGAGCTGCCGCTGCCTTGGCCGCCGGTGCCGCGGCGGCGAGGGTGAGCTTGGGCAGCTTCTTCGCCCCCGACACGACGTTCTTCAGGTCCGCTCCAGGGGTGAACTTCGGCACGGACTTCTTCTTGGCCTTGATCCGGTCGCCGGTCTGCGGGTTCCGGACCCAACGGGCCTCACGCACGCGCTTCTCGAATGACCCGAAGCCGGTGATCGCGACCTTCTCCCCCTTCGCGACCTCACGAGTGATCGTGTCGAGGACCGAGTCGAGCGCGTGGGCGGCAGCCTTGCGGTTCCCCTCGTAACGAGCGGCGAGCGTGTCGATGAGCTGAGACTTGTTCACTAGCTTTCCTTCCAATGAACCAGGTTGATGCCGGACCTGTGCCCGACTTTCTTCAAGCACGCTAGGCAGAAGAGCGCGATGTGACAATCGCCACGCCGCGCACGGAGAGACAATTCTGCTCGCCGACCGCGCCGCGTATCGCCGCGTATCGCCCGCCGCTGAGGGGATTCGGCCGCTCACAGCTCGGGTGACGATGGCTGATCCCGCTCAACCGTAGGCTTCTGAGCCTTTCAGCGCTTGCCGGGACGGGTCACGACTCCGACCGGAACGGCCGCACTCAGCCTCGGATGGTCGACGGCTTGAAAGTGGGACGCGTCGCCTCGTAGGCGTCGATGTCGTCGGCGTTCCCGAGGGTGATCCCGATGTCGTCGAGGCCCTCGAGCAGTCGCCAGCGGGTGTAGTCGTCGATCTCGAAGGAGTCCTCGATGGCGTCTGCTCCCTCGCCCGCGCGCACCGTGCGGGACTCGAGGTCGACGGTGATGCTCGCTCCGGGATGGTCGGCCAGGTGGTCCCACAACCGCTGGACGACCTTCTCGTCGACCTGCGCAGCCAGCAGCCCGGCCTTGCCGGAGTTGCTGCGGAAGATGTCGGCGAAGCGCGGCGAGATGACGGCCTTGAAGCCGTAGTTCTGCAAGGCCCAGACAGCGTGCTCCCGCGAGGAGCCGGTGCCGAAGTCGGGACCTGCGACAAGCACGGAGCCACCGGCGTACGCAGCGTTGTTGAGCACGAAGGCCGGGTCGTTACGCCAGGCGCTGAACAAGCCGTCCTCGAAGCCGTCCCGCGTGACCCGCTTGAGGTAGACCGCGGGGATGATCTGGTCGGTGTCCACATTGCTGCGCCGCAGCGGGACGCCGACGCCGGTGTGGGTGGTGAAGGCATCCATGTCAGTTGCTCCCGTTGGTGGCGGTGACCCGAGGCGCGAGGTCGGCGGGCGAGGACAGCGTGCCGCGCACGGCCGTGGCCGCCGCGACCGGGATGGAGACCAGGTGGGTGCGACCTCCCTTGCCCTGCCGTCCTTCGAAGTTGCGGTTGGAGGTCGAGGCGCTGCGCTCCCCCGGCTGGAGGATGTCGGGGTTCATGCCCAGGCACATCGAGCACCCGGCGCCCCGCCATTCCGCTCCGGCGGCGATGAAGATCTTGTCGAGTCCCTCTTCCATCGCCTGCAGGCGGACGCGCACCGATCCGGGTACGACCAGCAGCCGGGTGTCGGGGTCGACCGTGCGACCCTCGATGATCTCCGCGGCCAGTCGGAGGTCCTCGATGCGTCCGTTGGTGCAGGAACCGACGAACACGGTGTCGACCTTGACCTCGCGCATCGGGGTACCCGCCTCGAGCGCCATGTACTCCAGGGCCTTCTCGGCCGCGACCCGGTCCTCGGGGTTCTCGAAATCCTCGGGGAACGGCACTGCCGCGCCGAGCGGGACACCTTGGCCGGGGTTGGTGCCCCAGGTCACGAACGGCGTCATGTCGCCGGCGTCCAGCACGAGCTCCTCGTCGAAGACAGCGTCGTCGTCGGTGACCAGGCTCTTCCAGTGCGCAACAGCGCTGTCCCACTCGGCGCCGGTCGGTGCTTCGGGACGGCCCTCGATGTAGTCGAACGTCGTCTGGTCGGGGGCGATGAGGCCGGCCTTGGCACCCCACTCGATGCTCATGTTGCAGACCGTCATCCGGCCTTCCATGGAGAGCTCCTCGATGGCTTGGCCGCGATACTCCACGATGTAGCCCTGTCCGCCACCGGTGCCGGTGTGGGCGATGAGGGTGAGCACCAGGTCCTTGGCAGTGACGCCGGGGGGCAGGCTCCCGTTGATGGTGACCGCCATCGTCTTGGGCTTGGCCTGCATCAGCGTCTGGGTGGCGAGCACGTGCTCGACCTCAGAGGTGCCGATCCCGAAGGCGATCGCTCCGAACGCGCCGTGCGTGCTGGTGTGGCTGTCTCCGCAGACGATCGTCATCCCGGGCTGTGTCAGCCCCAGCTGGGGACCGACCACGTGGACGATGCCTTGCTCGATGTCGCCCAGGGGGTGCAGCCTCACGCCGAAGTCCGCGGCGTTCTTGCGCAGCGTGTCGACCTGCGTCTTCGACACCGGGTCGGCGATCGGCTTGTCCCAGTCGAGGGTGGGCACGTTGTGGTCCTCGGTGGCGAGGGTGAGGTCGGGACGCCGTACCGTCCGCCCGCTCAGTCGCAAGCCGTCGAACGCTTGCGGGCTGGTGACCTCGTGGATGAGGTGCAGATCGATGTAGAGGAGGTCCGGCTCTCCGTCCGACGAACGAACGACGTGCTCGTCCCAGACCTTCTCCGACAGGGTCCTGCCCATGCTGATCTCCTCTGTTCCGTGGTGGCGGCACGACCCTTGTTGAAGGCCGGCGTCGTAGCGACGACAGGGGTGTCGTACGTCGCTCCTTCGGTGAGCCTACGTTTGCATCCCATTGGGTGAGACGCTAATCTCAGCCAATGGACACTTCAAGTGGCGTCGGCGTGCTGGACAAGGCCGCACTCGTGCTCACGGCCCTCGAGTCAGGACCCGCGACCCTTGCCGGGTTGGTGGCCGGCACCGGCCTCGCGCGCCCCACCGCCCACCGCCTCGCGGTGGCGCTCGAACACCATCGGCTGGTGGCCCGGGACATGCAGGGCCGCTTCGTCCTGGGTCCTCGACTGGCCGAGCTGTCCGCCGCGGCCGGCGAGGACCGTCTCCTTGCCACGGCCGGCCCGGTGCTCGCACGCCTCCGTGACATCACCGGCGAGTCCGCCCAGCTGTGGCGCCGTCAGGGTGAGCACCGTGTCTGCGTGGCAGCCGCTGAGCGACCCTCGGGCCTGCGCGACACGATCCCGGTCGGCTCTCAGCTCACGATGCGCGCCGGCTCCGCGGCCCAGGTGCTGCTCGCCTGGGAGGACCCCGAGCGGATGCATCGCGGCCTCCAGAACGCCGCCTTCTCCGCCGCTGCGCTCTCCGGCATCCGCCGCCGCGGCTGGTCGCAGTCGATCGGTGAGCGAGAGCAGGGCGTGGCCTCGGTCTCCGCCCCGGTGCGCTCCCCCGGTGGAAAGATCATCGCTGCGGTGTCGGTCTCCGGACCACTCGAGCGCTTGTCCCGCCAGCCTGGTCGGATGCACGCCCCTGCCGTGCTGGCAGCCGCCGAGCGGCTCTCGGAGTCCCTCCGAAGGGCAGCTGCAGACTGAGACGGCACTGGTGGGTGGTCGTCTCGGAGCCTCGGCGCCCTCAGAACAGCGCCTGCTGCTCCAACGACAGCAACACCTGCTTGCGCTCGACGCCACCGGCATATCCGGTGAGGGTGCCGTTGGCGCCGATCACGCGATGACACGGGATGACGATCGGGATCGGGTTGGAGCCGTTGGCGAGGCCGACCGCACGGGAGGCCGCGTTGGTCTTCCCGAGCCGGTGCGCGATCTCACCGTACGACGCGGTCTCGCCGTAGCCGATCCCGGCCAGCTCGTGCCAGACGCGCTTCTGGAAGTCGGTGCCGCCTGGATCCAGCGGTAGCTCGAACTCGTTGAGGTCGCGGGCGAAGTACGCGCGCAGCTGTCGGGCGGCTTCGCGCAGCACCGGGTGGTCATCATCCCGCCCGCCCCGCACCCGACCGTCGGCCACGACGAAGGGCGAGAACTCGATAGCGGTGATCGCGCCGTCGTGCTCGACGAGGCGGAGCTCGCCGACAGGTGAGTCGATGACGGTCCACATGATCTCAGTCCTCCATCTCGGATGGCTTCGCTGCGGTCCGCGCAGCGAGTGCCGTGGGTGGCATCAGGGTGTTCCACAGGTGCAGCAGCGCATAGGAGCGCCAAGGACTCCACCGCTCACTCCCGGCGAGGATCTCCGCCGGGTCGTGCCCGAGCCCACGCAGGGCATTGCGAACCCCGATGTCGGTCGGCAAGAAGACATCGGGATGAGCGAGGGCCCGCATCGCTACGTAGTCGGCGGTCCACGGACCGATGCCTCGAAGCGCGATCATGTCCTCGCGCACCACGTGACGATCGGTGCCGCGGTCGAGCACGATCGCACCGCTGGCCAGCGCCTGGCACAGCCCGACCAAGGCACGCCCACGCGCTCGTGGCATCGGCAGCGTCGTCGGATCAACTTCAGCGAGGACCGCAGCCCGTGGAAAGAGATGTGTGAGCCCGGGCAACGACGTCTCGCACGGCACCCCGTGCCGAGCGACGATCTGTCCCGTCACGGTGCGAGCGCCGGTGACGCTGACCTGCTGGCCGATCACCGTCCGTACAGCGGTCTCGTCACCGTCCACCTGTCCAGGAACCCGCAGACCCGGGCAGGCGCGCGACAGTGGCCCGATCACGGCGTCGGCGAGGAAGTGCTCGGCCACTGCCACCGGATCGCAGTCAGCATCGAGGAGGCGGCGGGTGCGCTCGACGGCTGCCGTGGTGTCGCGCAGATCGCTCAGCTCGAAGGTCGCACGCACGAATGCTGTTCGGCCCTGCTCAAGATCATCTTCGACCGCTAGGTGCATCGTGCCGGGACCGTGCGGGAGGTCGAGGGTGCGGGCGTACCAACCGGTGCCGGCGATCTCTACGCCGGGCACCAGGTGGTAGGCGAGGAAGTTCAGCAGCGCCTGTCCTGCGAAGGGCGTGCGCACCGCGAGGCGGAGCGAGACGGCCACCCCGCCCGTCACGCTCTCAGTCGCTCGAGCGGAGCCAGCGCCGGAACTCTCCGGCCTCCTGGCTCGACGGCGCCCACGCAGGTCGGTCGGACTGGCGGCGTACACCTCACGAACGGTGTCGTTGAACTGACGGATGCTCGAGAAGCCAGCAGCAAAGGCGATGTCGGAGAATCCGAGGTCGGTGCTCTCGACGAGCACGCGCGCGGTCTGGGCACGGCGGGCCCGGGCCAGGGCGAGTGGCCCGGTGCCGAGCTCGGCTGACAAGACTCGACCCAGGTGCCGAGAGGTGTAGCCGACCCGACGGGCAAGTCCGTCCACACCTTCGCGATCGACGACGCCGTCGGAGATCAGCCGCATCGCACGTCCAGCGATGTCACCGGAGACGTCCCAGTCGGGGCTTCCGGGGGTGGCGTCCGGCAGGCACCTCTTGCAGGCGCGGTAACCGGCCGCCTGTGCCGAAGCCGGGCTGGCATGGAAGGAGACATTGGCCGACGCAGGAGTTCTAGCCGGACACGACGGGCGGCAATAGATGCCGGTGGTCCTGACGGCGGTGTAGAAGACGCCGTCGAACCGCCGATCGCGCGCCTTGACCGCCCGATAGCAGGACTCGTGGTCGAGCCGGTCGGCACCACGCACGGGACTGATCGGGCTCACGCGATCATCATGGCTGACCTCGACCGACCTTTCCAGCGGAAATCGGACATGCGCGCAGCTTGCCGCGAAGGGAGATTTCCGTGATCTGCCAGACTCTGGGTGTGACTGAGGAAACAGCGCCCAGGGGACGGCCCGCGCGACACCGGCGGCACGTGTGGCTGACCGTCGCAGTGACCCAGGTGCTGATCGCCGGACTCACCGTGGGCGGGGTCACGTACGCCTACGGCACCCTCAACAAGAACATCGGCTCCGGCGAGGCGATCTCGCACCGGACGGTCAAGCGCTCCGCCGCCGACGCAGGTCCGAAGGAGCCTCTCAACATCCTCGTCCTGGGCTCCGACACCCGCGCCGGCGAGGGCAACGACATCGACGGACTCGGTGAGATCGGCGAACGAGCCGACACCACGATCCTGTTGCACGTCTCGGCCGATCGCGACAGCGCGTACGGCGTCAGCCTCCCGCGTGACGCCATCATCGACCGACCCGACTGCACCGATGTCGACGGGGACATGGTGGCCGGCGAGTCCCAAGTCATGTTCAACACCGCTTTCGCGGTGGGGGGCGCCCAGTGCGCGGTGCAGACCGTCGAGGCCTTGACCGACATCTACCTCGACCACTTCCTCGTGGTCGACTTCAACGGCTTCAAGGACATGGTCGAGGCGATCAACGGGGTCGAGGTCTGCCTGCCCAAGGAGGTCGACGACCCCGAGCACGACATCTACCTGCCGGCCGGGGTGCAGACCCTCACCGGTCAGGACGCGCTCAACTACGTCCGTGAGCGCTACGTCCTCTCCGCCACCGGCGACATCGGGCGGATGAAGCGGCAGCAAGCCTTCATCGCCTCGATGACCAACAAGGTGATGTCCGCCGGAATCCTGTCCCAACCGCTGTCGATCTTCAGCTTCCTCGATGCTGCGACCTCCTCGATCGAGGTCGACGCCAACCTTGACTCGGTCGGCAAGCTGGCCGACCTCGCCACTCAGTTCCGCAACACCGGTCTGGCGGACATCAAGTTCATCACCGTCCCGATCGCGGAGTACCCACTCGATCCCAACCGGTTGATCTGGACCGAGGATGCCGAGATGCTCTGGGACCGGATCAGCGCCGACCAGCAGCTCGGCAAGGAGTTCAGCGAGGACAGCATCGGCGCCGATGATCCGGTAGGCACCGTCGACGGGCCCCCTGACGAGCCCACCGACGGGCCCACCGGCGAGCCCACCGACGAGCCCACCCTTGACCCGGACGATCAGGCGGCGGCTGAGGCGCGCCTCCAAGCCGGTCTCTGCGCCTAGTCGGAGCACGCCCGTTGCAGAGCCATGACGCAGGTTCGCCGGCAATCTTCCCCACACGCAGCGACGGAGAGGACTAGGCTCCGGTCGAGCCCGACCGAATCTGAGGAGCAGCCATGTCCACTTCGCCCGCCGACGCCCTGTCGAACGTCGACCTCTTCCGGAAACTGTCGGGTCGACAGCTGAAGAAGCTGGCAGCGGCCGGTCGGCAGGTCGTCTCGCCGAGCGGAAAGCGGATCGCAGGCGAGGGCGACAGCGCGCTCGCTTTTCACGTCATCCTGAGCGGTGAGGCGGAGGTCACCCGCGGAGGCCAGACGCTTCGCGTTCTCGGCCCCGGAGATTACTTCGGCGAGATCAGCATGATCGACGGCAAGCCTCGATCAGCCAGCGTCACGACCGTCGGTGAGGTGACCGCCTTCGCCATTCCGCACGCCTCATTCGCCGCCCTCGTCGAAGCGGACGCCGAGATCTCCCACGCACTGCTCCTCGCGCTGTGTGCGCGACTGCGCGATGCCGAGTCGCGCACCTGACGTGCGCGGAAACCCAAGACTTCGGCACTTGCGCCCGTGAGCGGTGCCCCACCACGACAGCCCGGCGTCCTGCTTCGCACTCTCGGCTCGGTCGGCGACGTCCTCAGGAACCGAGATCTGCGGCGGGTCCAGCTCGCGTTGCTCGCCTCCCTGGTAGGCGACGGCGCCTATCTGACGGCGGTGACCGTGTGGGCCTACGGCCAGGGCGGCGCTCAGGCCGTGGGACTCTTCATGGCTGCCTTCATGTCCGCTTCCGCGATCTTGGCGCCCATCGGTGCAGCACTGGCGGACCGACACTCGCGCCGCGCGACCCTGCTGGTCTGCGACGGCGCGAGGGTTGTGCTGGTTGCCGCAGCCGCAGTCTGCCTCGGCCTCTCGAGCCCGTGGCCGGTCTACGTGCTGGCCGTCGCCGCCGGAGCACTCAACGCGCCGTTCCGTTCCGCCCAGCGCGCCTGGATGCCGTCGCTGGCGCGCACGCCCGAGGAGTTGACGGCGGCCAACGCGTCGAGCAGCACCTTTGAGAGCCTGTCTGTCTTCATCGGTCCCGCGCTGGGAGGCCTGCTCCTGGTCGTCGCCGACGTGGGCACGGTCTTCTGGCTCAATGTCGGTACCTTCACGATCTCGATGCTCCTCGTCATGGGCGTACGCCAGCAGCGAGCTGGAGCTCAAGTCGCATCTGAGGGTGCCGAGAGCGTCAGGGCTCAGCTCGCCGCAGGATTCCGTCTGTTGGGCGCTGACACCGACCTGCGGAACCTCACCTTCCAGGTTGCTGCCCAAACGTTCGTCAGCGGCGCCGCGCGGGTGTTTCTCGTCGTCATAGCGGTCGAGATCATGGAGTCCGGCGCGCGCGGCGTCGGTCTGCTCGATGCGGTCATCGGCGTCGGCGCAATCGCGGGCGGCATCCTGGCCCTTCTGCGGGTAGAGAAGCAGCGACTCGGTCGCGACCTGTCCACCGGCGTTGTCCTGTGGTCGCTGCCCGTCGGGCTGCTCGCGCTTCTGCCGTACCCGGCCTTCGTAGTCCTGGCACTCGTCGTACTCGGTGTGGCCAATCCTCTCGTCGACGTCAACCTGGACACCATCGTGCAGCGGATGACGCCCGACCAGCTCATGGCGCGGGTCTTCGGGGCGCTCGACACCTGCTACATCGCGACCAAGGCGCTCGGAGCGCTGGCGACGCCCTTGCTGCTCAGCGTCGTGGGTCTTCGTTGGACGTTGGTCGTGGTGAGCCTGCCGGTGCTGGCCATCGCCATGGGGAGCTGGCGGCGCATGGTCCGCCTCGACGCACACCTCCTCCCGCCGGCGGGACTCGAGCTGCTACGCGGCATTGCATGGTTCGCCCTGCTGACGCCCGCGGTGCTCGAGTCACTGGCGCGCGCCCTTCGCGAGGTGCGGATCTCCGAGGGCTCACGCGTGATCACCGAAGGCCAGGCCGGAGACGACTTCTACCTGATCGAGAGTGGAACGGTCGCGGTCACCCACCGCGGCAGGCTGCTGCGACACCAGGGGCCGGGAGACTACTTCGGAGAAATCGCTCTGCTGGAACAGATCCCCCGCACGGCGACGGTGACGGCCACCTCCGAGCTGGTCCTCCGCGCACTCGACCGGGAAACGTTCTTACGCGCACTCTCAAGACAGAGCCTCAGGCAGCTGGGCGACGTCGCGACCTCGCGGCGGCGCCACAAGGGCCAGGACACGACCCCATGATCACGCCGCCGAGGCCCGAGGTGTCACACGCGAAAGAGGCCCTGACCCGCGTCTCCGCAGATCAGAACCTCTTCTCAGATGTACCCCCGACCGGATTCGAACCGGCGCTACCGCCGTGAGAGGGCGACCGAGGAGCCACCGGACGATGCTGGAAATCACTGAACGTGCAGGTCAGCGGCACTATTGACGATTGGCACTCATTGGTCATTTCGGGCCGCTTCTGGCCCTTGTGTTGCCCCAGTGTTGCCCGAAAGGCCCGACCGCAACCCTGATGCCTATAGTATTCTCTGCTATCTTTTTTTGTATGACGAGCAGGAGTGACGTGCTGCGCGAGGTGATGGTTGAGACGGGCACCACCCAGTCCGGCCTGTCTCGACTCAGCGGTGTGCGGCAGCCGAGCATCAGCGGCTTCCTCTCCGGCAAGATCGACCTCAGCGACGACCAGCTCGACCGTCTGCTGTCGTGCATGGGTTTCCGCCTTGAGGTCCTACGACACCCCGTCGCTCCCCAATTGACTCGCTCCGAACGCCGCTCGTGGCAATTGCACCGGCGACTCTCCACGCTTCTCACTCCCCTGAGCTTCGAGGGGTGGCGACCGACGATCGAGCGCAACCTCGACCGCCTCGGCAACAACGTGACCGGCCATCCGCACGAACGAAATCTCGAGCAGTGGCGCCAGCTCGTCGAGCGCGGCGACCTCCCCGGACTGCACCGCGTCCTCACGGGTCTTGGCCGAGATTCGATCGAGATGCGCGAGGTCTCCCCTATGTCCGGGCTTCTCCCCGACGAGCAGCGCCGCGAGGTCCTGCGACTGGTCGGCTGATGCGACGAGACCAGCTGGAGCACGCCATCCGCACGGCCTGCCAGATCATCGATCAGTCCGAGGTCATCGTTGTCGGCTCGCCGGCCATCCTCGGCACCTACGACGAGTCACAACTGCCCGCGGCCGCAACGATGTCTATCGAGGTCGACATCCTGCCCATAGCCGAGACCAACGATGAGACCGCGCGACTAGCCCTTAGGGATCACGGGTTGGGGTGACACCCGGTGAGCCTGCGCGTAGGTGTGGGCCACGGAAGACAGTCTCTGGATTGCGAGATCTAGAGAACAGGAAGTCATTCTGTGACCCACGAGGACATTGTGTACGACGGGCGTGTGCGAGTCATCGAGTACGCCGCCAGAATCAACAACGTGAGCGAGGCCTGCCGGGTCTTCGGCGTCTCGCGTAAGACCTACTACAAGTGGATAAAAAGGCCGAGCAGTACGGCCTCTCAGCTCTGCTCCCGCGCGGGCGACGCCTCCCCCATCAGCCGAACGCCATGACCTCAGAAGAGGTCGCGGTGATCTTGTCCGAGGCGATCGCCAGGCCGACGCTGGGCCGAAGTCATTGCTCAGGCTTCTCAGGAAGCGTGGTGTGGACCGGTCGGCCTCTGGGGTCGCAATGGTCCTACGCCGCCACGACCTCGGCACCGCCAAGCAGCGGATCATCGCGTTGGCCAGCCTGACTGCGACCGAGACCGGTCAGCTCACCGAGGC
>JBAVCA010000365.1:0-2930 GCA_049586475.1 Nocardioides sp. | reverse complement strand
AACCGACACCGGGGAACAGCCGGTGGCCTGGGCGCCGTAGATCTTGTAGGGCTTGTCCTCGACGAGGCCGAGGGCGATCAGCTCACCGAACGCCTTGTGGACCTTGGTCAGCTGGGAACCGGAAGCCACCGGGATGACCACCTGGTCGGGCAGACGCCAGCCGAGCTGCTCGGCGATCTCGTACCCGAGGGTCTTGGACCCCTCCGCGTAGTAGGGCCGCACGTTGACGTTGACGAAGGCCCACCCCTCCTCCTCGCCGGCGATCTCCTGGGCGAGCTTGTTGACGTCGTCGTAGTTGCCGTCCACGGCGACCAGCGAGTCGGTGAAGATCGCGGAGTTGACCTGCTTGGGCTGCTCGAGGTTGCTCGGGATGAAGACCACGGTGCGGATGCCGGCGCGGGCTCCTGCCGCTGCGACCGCGTTCGCGAGGTTGCCGGTCGAGGGACAGGCGAACACCTTGCTCTTGAACTCCGTGGCCGCACTGAGGGCGCAGGCGACGACGCGGTCCTTGAAGGAGTTGGTCGGGTTGGTCGAGTCGTCCTTGATCCAGAGGTTGTCGATGCCGAGCTCGCGAGCCAGGTTGTCGGCCTTGAGGAGCCGGGTGAAGCCGGGCTCGGTGTTGGGGCTCTGCTCGATGTCGCTCGGCACGGGCAGCAGCGCCTTGTAGCGCCAGATGTTGCGCGGGCCGGCCTCGATCTCCGCCCGGGTGATCGTGGGGTAGGCGTAGGCCACCTCGAGGGGACCGAAGCACTGCGGACAGGCGTAGAAGGGGCCCAGCTCGACCGTGGCGCCGCACTCGCGGCAGGACAGGCCGGTGGCGTTGCCGAAGGCGCCTTCCCGGGGGGCGGCGTCGTTCGGGACGTCGGCGGGGGTGGCGGTGCCCGTGGTCGGGGCGGTGCTGGCAAGGGTGCTCATGAGTCCTCCTTCTCATCTTCCCTGGGGCGACTCTCGCGTCCAGGCGGAATTAGCACCGTTTCCACTTATCCGTCCCGGGTCTTGTCCGGGGGTCGGAGGCGAAAGTGGCGGTTGCCGGGACTTCACTGGGCCGTTCCCTCAGTCCCTCTTGATGAGCTGTGAACCACCGTACGTCGACTTGTCTCACGATGCGACATCGAGTCTCGCCATACGGACCGCAGCGTCTCGATCGCCGGTCCCGACCTCGGCTCAGGCCCGGGTGTTGCGGGCGTCCTCGGCGAGCTGCGCCAGCAGCTCCAGCACGCCTTGCGGACCGTCCACGACCACGTCGGCAAGCGGCTGCAAGGCGTTCTCCTCCTCGGAGGAGGAGCAGACCAGCAGTGTCGCCACTCCGTCACGGGCGAGGTCGCGCACCGCCTCGAAGGCTTCGAGGTCACCCAGGTCGTCGCCCGCGAAGAGGAACCCCTCGACGTCGAGCTCCTCGACCAGCGTGGTGACCGCGGTGCCCTTGTGCACGCCTGGCGAGCGGATCTCGATGACGCTCCGGCCCGGCTCCACGACGAGGTCGTGCCGAGCAGCAAGGTCGCGCAGCGCGGGCAGCAATCGGGCGAACGCGGCCTCGGCGTCGCCGAGGCGGCGGGTGTGCACCGCAACCGCGAGACCCTTGTCCTCCACGAACGCGCCCGCGGCCTCGGCGCGCTGCAGAGTCCGGGTCAGCTCGCGCTCGAACGACGCCAGACCCGGCGGCGGGCGAGGACCGACGATGCGTCCGGTGCCGGAGTTCTGCCATCGCTCGTTGCCGTACTGGCCGAAGAGGTAGAGGTCTTTCCCTGCAGCCGCGACGTCGTCACCGACGACGTCCAGGCCGAGGTCGAGCGCCTGGCGGGCCGGACGGCCGGTGATCACGGCGACGCCGAGCACCTGCTCGGCCAGGTCAGCGAGGATCGCCGCAGCCTCCGGGTGGATGCGTGCCTGCTCGGGGTCGTCGACGATCGGCGCCAGGGTGCCGTCGAAGTCGAGACCCACGAGAGCACCTGGCGCAGCGCGGACGAGAGCGGCGTACCGCTGCTCGCCCTGCAGCGACGTGAACTCCACACTCCACCCAACCACGAACGGCGCGCGTGCGGGTCGCCGACGGCGTATCTCACCGACTGGCTTGTCGAGCAAGCACGAGAGCCTTTGGTTGACCTTCGTCCGCTTAAACAACTAGTTCGTTCGCTTCGACAACTAGGGGGGGGTGGCCCATTCGGACTATTCCTATGCCCTCAGATCGGGCTATTACGCCGGTGCCGAGGATAGGAGCAAAATCCTGTGTGAGTTGCGGAAATCTGGGCCTCCCCGACGTACCGGGCCGCTGGCGGTATCGGACGCTTATGCGACGCAGACCCGTCCTCCCTTGAATAATCCGAGTTTCAAAGTCGTCAAGTAGGAGATCGTCGTGCGCAGATCCGTGACCCTGTATTTGGCGTGCCTGCTGGCAGCGGCGCCGCTGACCCTCGTCATACCAGCCGGGGCGGCCCTGGTCCCCGCGCAGAACCCGAGCCCCTCGCAGGGGGAGGCATCAAGGCCGATGGGCAACGACGCGGTGACCATCGCGCGGGACTTCGTCCGCTCTCATGCGGGAGAGTACGGACTGGGCGAAGCTGACGTGAAACAACTGGCCGTCTCCTCAGTAGTGCCGAGCGAAGGTAACGGGCTGACACACGTCTACTTGCAGCAGCGGGTGGAGTCCATCGACGTTTCGACAGCCATTCTGAATGTGGCGGTGACGGCGCAGGGCGAGGTGTTGAGGGTGGCGAGCAGCGCCGTGGCGAGCGCGGTGAAACGGGCTAACAGCGCCGTCCCGCAAATCAGCGACGAGGCTGCAGCAAGGGATGCCGCGAAGGCTTTGGGATTGCAGCCCACTGAGTCGTTCGCAAGTAGCGATGCCCCCACGGGCCCCGACAAGGAGCGCACCCTTGGCGACGGCGGGATCTCCAATGATCCCATCACGGCTCGACTGGTCTATCAAGAAA
>JBAVCA010000364.1:0-6149 GCA_049586475.1 Nocardioides sp. | reverse complement strand
CCTCGATGGTGATCGCCAGGCACGTCCGCACTACGCGGCAGCCGAGCCGGTCGGGGAGCGCCCGCGCGCCGTGATGCGCAGTCCGCTGCGGATCGATGTACCCACCCAGGAACCGGCGCCGGGTCATGGTGCGCACCGGCGCAGCGATGCTGGCGCCCGGGTCGGGGTCGACGTGCAGGTCGATGGCAGCCATGGACCGACCCTCTCACCCGGCTACCGTTCGTCCATGAGCTTTCCCCAACCGCCCACCGCCGCGCGCCGACCGGTCACCAGCGAGCACCACGGTCATGTGCGCGTCGATGACTACGAGTGGTTGCGGGAGAAGGAGTCCCCGGAGGTGGTGGCTCACCTGGAGGCCGAGAACGCCTACACCGAGGCACGCACCGCCCACCTGGCCGACCTGCGCGAGGAGATCTTCGGCGAGATCAAGGCACGCACTCGGGAGACTGACCTCTCGATCCCGACTCGGGTGCGCGACCACTGGTACTACGGTCGTTCCTTCGAGGGCCGCGAGTACGGCGCGTCATGTCGCGTGCCGGCTACCGGGCCCGACGACTGGACCCCTCCGCAGCCGGCCGAGGACGCCTCGCCCGACGAGCCGGCCCTGCCCGGGGAAGAGGTGCTCCTGGACCTCGATGTGCTGGCCACCGGTCACGACTTCTTCTCGCTCGGCGGATCCAGCATCAGTCCCGACGGCAACCTGCTGGCCTACGCGATCGACGTGGTCGGCGACGAGCGTTACACCATCCGGATCAAGGATCTGAGGTCCCAGGACCTTCTCGGCGACGAGATCGTCGGAGCGATTGGTGGTGCTACCTGGGATCGCTCGGGTGCCTTCCTCTACTACACGACGGTCGACGAGACCTGGCGCGCCGACAAGATCTGGCGCCACGCGCTCGGCTCTACGCAGGCCGATGATGAGCTTGTCTTCCACGAGCCCGACGGACGCTTCTGGGCGGGCGTCGGGCGCACCCGCACCGACCGCTTCATCGTGATCGCCTCGGGCTCCAAGACCACCAGTGAGTACCACGTCCTCGATGCCGACGCCCCCGAGCTCGGCCTGCGCTGCTTCAGCCCGCGCTCGGAAGGCCTGGAGTACTCCCTCGAGCACGCCGTCATCGCCGGCGAGGACAAGTTTTTGGTGATGCACAACGGCGCCGGGGCTGACTTCGAGCTGGCCATCACCGCCGCGGAGCCGACTCCCCGGCAGGCCTGGACCACGCTGATCCCCCACGACCCCTCGGTACGGCTCGAAGAGGTCGACGCGTTCGCCGGGCACCTCGTCGTCCATCAACGTAGCCAGGGACTGACCCAGCTGAGGATCCTCGAGCTCGGGGACGCCGGGGTGGTCGACGACTACCTGGTGGAGTTCGACGAACCCGTCTACACCGTCGGCTCCGGATCCAACCCGCTCTTCGACCAGCCGACGGTCCGGCTCGGATACACGACCATGGCGATCCCGGCGTCGGTCTACGACTACGACGTCCGCTCGCGGCGGCTCACGCTGCTCAAGCGTGCCCCGGTGCTCGGTGGCTATGACGCGGCCGACTACGAGGAGCACCGCCTCTGGGCGCCCTCGAGCGACGGCGCCTCGGTGCCGATCTCGGTCGTGTGCCGCCGCGACGCACGCGTCCCCGGCGAGCCGCTCCCTCTGCACCTCTACGCCTACGGCGCATACGAGATGTCCATCGATCCGTCGTTCTCCATCGCGCGGCTCTCGTTGCTCGACCGCGGGGTCGCCTTCGCGATCGCCCACGTGCGCGGGGGCGGGGAGATGGGCCGGCACTGGTACGACTCGGGCAAGCTCGCCGACAAGCAGCACACCTTCGACGACTTCATCGCGGCAGCACGGCACCTGGTCGCAGAAGGCTGGACCGCAGCTGACCGTCTGGTGGGTGAGGGTGCCAGCGCCGGCGGCCTGCTGGCCGGGGTGGTCGCCAACCAGGCACCCGATGACTTTGCCGGGATCATCGCCGGCGTGCCATTCGTCGACCCCCTCACCTCGATGCTCGACTCGACGCTGCCCCTGACCGTCACCGAGTACGACGAGTGGGGCAACCCAGAGGCCGACCCCGAGGCCTACGCGACCATCGCGGCCTACGCGCCGTACGACAACATCGCCCGCCGCGCCTACCCCGCGATCCTGGCCGAGACGTCCTTTCACGACACCCGGGTGCTCTACGTCGAACCGGCCAAGTGGGTGGCGCGTCTGCGCGAGCTCGCCACGACCCCCGACGTCATCCTGCGTACCGAGATGTCTGCAGGTCACGGCGGCGTGTCGGGGCGATACCAGGCGTGGAAGGACCGCGCGTTCACCCTGGCCTGGGCCCTGGACGTCCTGGGTCTGGGACCGACGCGCGAGCCCCTCGGCGACTGAGCCGACAGCCCGGTCCTGAGAAGTCCCTGAGATGTCGTTGAAAGAGCAACTCTGGGGCAATCCGAAGCGTCCTTACTGTCGAAGGCCTTGAGAGCCTTCGGGGTGAGGTGGGAATCCGCCGCAGCCCGCCACCGTTGTAACAGACGTGGCCGCAGAGGTGGCCAACGATGTAAGGAGCGTCCCATGGCGACCAGGACCGCAACACGGACCAAGAGCGTCACCCGCGAGATCGAAGGCCGCGACAGCGTCGGTCTCTACCTCGACGAGATCGCCCGCAATCCCCTGCTCGACGCAGCCATGGAAGTCGAGCTGTCCAAGACCATCGAGGCGGGTTTGATGGCCGAGGCGCTCCTGGCAGAGGGCCGCGTCGGCCGCCGCAAGGGGGGCGCACCGATGCGGGCCTCGGAGGAGGAGCTCGAGTGGCTCGCCGAGGAGGGACGCAAGGCGGTCCAGACGTTCATCAACGCCAACCTGCGCCTCGTCGTCTCGATCGCCCGCAAGTACGGCCGCGCCGCGATGCCGATGCTCGACCTCATCCAGGAGGGCAACACCGGCCTGATTCGCGCAGTCGAGAAGTTCGACTACACCAAGGGCTACAAGTTCTCCACCTACGCCACCTGGTGGGTACGCCAGGCGATCACCCGTGGAATCGCCCAGCAGGCCCGGGTCGTTCGGCTGCCCGTGCACGTCGTCGAAGAGCTCAACCAAGTCGGGGGCGCTCGGCGCACGCTCGAACGCCAGCTTGGCCGCGACCCCGACCCAGCCGAGATCGCCACCGAGCTCGGCCTGAGCCTCGACCGCGTGCTGGACCTGATGGCGTGGGGTCGTGAGCACATCAGCCTCGACACCCCGGTCGACGACGACGGCGACACCTCGCTCGGCGACCTGATGGCACAGGAGACGTCGCCCTCCCCCGACCTGACGGTCCTCGATGTCGAGGCCCGCGACCGTCTCAACGCACTCGTCGGACACCTCGACGACCGAGCCGCCGACATCATCCGTTCCCGTTACGGCTTGGTCGATGGTCGCCAGCACAAGCTCGCCGACATCGGCGTCAAGCACGGCATCTCTGCCGAGCGGGTGCGCCAGCTCGAACGGGAGGCGCTGCAAAAGCTTCGCCGGATCGGCGATCCCGACCTGGCTGCCTGACCCCGACGAGTGCTACCGGTCGGGTCCTAGCGACCGGACCCACCAAGCTGGGTCACGGTCCTGTCCCCTTGAGCTCTTCGTAGATCTCGACGACCCGGGTGCGCAGGTCATCCAGCGATCCGGTGTTGTCGATGACATGCGTAGCGATAGCCAGGCGCTCATCCCGGGTGGCCTGCGACGCGATCCGTGCCCGGGCGTCAGCCTCGGTCCAACCCCGGTCGTGCAGCATCCGCTCGACCTGCAGCTCTTCAGGAGCGTCGACCACGACGATCTCGTCGAATTCCTCGGCCCGTCCTGACTCGGCCAGCAGCGGGATGTCATGGATGACGATGTCGTCCGGGCCGGTCGCTGCCTCCAGCTCGGCATAGCGTTCGAAGACCAGCGGGTGCACGATGGTTTCGAGGACTTTGCGCTTGGCTTCGTCGTTGAAGACGATCGCCCCCATGGCCGGCCGGTCGAGGTCGCCGTCAGGCGTCAGGAGCTCCGTACCGAAAGCCTGCACCACCGCGGCCAACCCCGGTGTCCCGCGCTCGACCACCTCCCGAGCCAGCTTGTCTCCGTCGATCACCACAGCCCCCAGCTCGGCGAAGAGCGACGAGACAGTGCTCTTCCCTGAGGCGATCCCGCCAGTGAGCCCTACCCGCATGTCCGCAACGCTAGCGTCCAGCCTCCTGGTCGCGCAGTTGACATGCACCCGACCTGGCCCGTGGTGGCCGGTGGTGACCTGTCCGGTGTGGCGGTGTCACCGCTACAGATCGGGCGCCGGTCTTGTTTACCTGTGTCTGCGACAGAATCAACCCATGCCACTGCCCGATGCCACCCTGGGGCCCGACTCGCGGGTGGCGCTCCTCGTGCCGGGTTCGCAGGCCTACCTGGATGCTGTGCTGGGCCTGCTCGCGCGGGGTATCGCACCGATTCCGCTCGATCCGCGCCTGACGCCCCACGAGCGTGAACGGATCCTGGCGCCGCTGGCACCCGACCTCGTCCTCACCGAGGTGGCCGACCTCGCCCAGATCAGAGGCAGCGGACCGCCCGGGCTCCCCCTACGCCGCCCTCTGCACTGCACGAGCGGCACCACCGGAGTGCCCAAGGGCGTGGACAGCGGCTTGCTCGCACGCGTCGACGCCGAGGCGCTGGTGGCTGAGGAGCGTGACCTCTGGGAGTTCTGCGAGAGCGACGTCAACCTGGTCCTCAGTCCGCTCTACCATTCGGCGCCCCTGCGCTTCGCCATCGGCACCCGGCTTGCGGGCGGTCGCGTCGTGATCCCCGGCGCCTTCGATCCGGCCCTGGTCACCGCAGCCATCGTGGCCGAGCGGCCGACCACGATGTTCTGCGTGCCGACGCACCTTCAGCGGCTGTTCGCCCACTGGGATCAGGTCGGGGTACCCGACCTGTCGTGCTTCCGGCTCGTGGCTCACGCTGGTGCGCCGTGTCCCACCGACATCAAGCGGCGACTGATCGATCTTTTCCCGGCCGGCTCGACGTGGGAGTTCTACGGCTCAACCGAAGGACAGTTCACTGCGTGCCGCAGCGAGGAGTGGGTGGAACGACCCGGAACCGTCGGTCGCGCCCGACCGGGCCGCGTGCTGCGCCTGGACCCCGACGGGACCATCTGGTGCGAGGTCCCGCCCCACGCCCGGTTCGACTATGTCGGAGCGCCAGAGAAGACCGCGGACGCCTGGCGCGGCGACGCGTTCACCGTGGGCGACCTCGGCCGGCTCGACCCGGACGGTTACCTGTACCTCAACGGTCGGCGCACCGATCTGATCATCAGCGGCGGCGTGAACGTTTATCCACTCGAGGTGGAACAGGTCCTCGGCGAGCACCCCGGAGTAGACGACATCGCGGTCTACGGCGCTGATGACCAGACCTGGGGCCAGCGGGTGTGTGCTGCCGTCGTCGGCAGCGCCTCCGAGGCCGAGCTGACGGCGTACGCCCGCGAGCGGCTGGCGCCGCCCAAGCGGCCGAAGGCCTGGGTCTTCCGCGACGAACTACCTCGCACGCTCACCGGAAAGGTACGTCGCGACGAGCTCGAGTGAGCCCCTCCGGACCGCCCCACGGCAGTCGCGCAGGCAGCGTGCCCAGGTCCCCAGGTCCCCAAGTTCCTAGGTCCCGGCGCGGGCGCCAAGGTTGCCGACGCCGAAGGCCCGGCCCCCTCTCGGGGACCGGGCCTTCGGTTTCGTGCTGTCGTTCGTTGGAGCCAGAGGGCTACCCGATCAGCTTGCGCCGCCGGTGAGCTTCTCGCGAAGAGCCTGCAGGGCCTCGTCCGAGGCGAGCGAGCCGCCTTCGGCCTCGACGGTGCCGGGCTCGTTCTCGTCGCTGCTGTCGCTGCCGGTCGCCGAGGAGTACGACGTCGCCTCGCTGGCCTCGATGTCAGCCTGCTTGGCCTCGGCCTGCTGCTTGACGTGCGCCTCCCAGCGGGTGTGGGCCTTGGCGTACTGCTCCTCCCAGACCGCGCGCTGGTCGTCGAAACCGTCGAGCCACTCGCCCGTCTCCGGGTCGAAGCCGTCGGGGTAGACGTAGTTGCCGGCCTCGTCGTAGGTCGCGGCCATGCCGTAGAGCGTCGGGTCGAACTCCTCGACGTCGGCGGCGGTCGCGGTCTCGTTGGCCTGCTTCAGCGACA
>JBAVCA010000363.1:0-2271 GCA_049586475.1 Nocardioides sp. | reverse complement strand
CGCGGAATCACGCGCTCGCGATCCCACCTTCCCCGGTTAATGCGCGTGAGCAGTGAGGCGCGCGCGCATGGCGAACAGCATCATCGGCCGCGACATGGCCGTCGATCTCGGCACCGCCAACACGCTGGTCTACGTCCGCGGCAAGGGCGTGGTCCTCGACGAGCCGAGCGTGGTGACGCTCAACGACACCACCGGCGAAGTGGTGGCCGTGGGCCACGACGCCAAACGCATGATCGGGCGGACCCCCGACAACATCACCACCCTGCGCCCGCTCAAGGACGGGGTGATCGCCGACTTCGAGGCGACCGAGCAGATGCTGCGCTACTTCATCCAGAAGGTGCACCGGCGCCGGTACTTCGCCAAGCCGAGGATGGTCATCTGCGTGCCCAGCGGGATCACCGCCGTCGAGCAGCGCGCGGTGAAGGAGGCCGGCTACCAGGCCGGCGCCCGCCAGGTGTTCATCATCGAAGAGCCGATGGCCGCCGCCATCGGGGCCGGACTACCGGTGCACGAACCGACCGGCAACATGATCGTCGATGTCGGCGGCGGGACCACCGAGGTGGCCGTCATCTCCCTGGGGGGGATCGTCACCTCCCTCAGCGTGCGCACCGCGGGCGACGAGATCGACGCCGCGATCGTCACGTGGATGAAGAAGGAGCACTCCCTGATGCTCGGGGAGCGCACCGCCGAGGAGGTCAAGATGACCCTCGCCTCGGCCTTTCCCTCGACCGACGAACCTGTCGGCGAGATCCGCGGTCGTGACCTGGTCACCGGCCTGCCTCGCACCGTCACCGTCACGGCTGCTGAGATCCGCAAGGCGGTCGAGGAACCGCTGCACACGATCGTGGACGCCGTGCGGGTCACGCTCGACCAGACGCCGCCCGAGCTGGCCGGCGACATCATGGACCGCGGCATCGTGCTCACCGGTGGCGGAGCGCTCGTCCGTGGCCTGGACGAGCGGCTGCGCCACGAGACCGGAATGCCCGTCCACGTGGCCGAGAACCCGCTCACGTCGGTGGCCCTGGGTGCGGGGCGCTGCGTCGAGGAGTTCGAGGCGCTGCAGCAGGTCCTCGTGGCCGACACCAGGCGGCGCCGGTGAGGCCCCCGAGTGCCGGCCGGCTGCTGGGCGGACGCGAACGCCGGCCCTGGGGTCAAGCGCCTCAGTCCGGTTCGGACGACGGCACGCCGTCCCGGGCGCTGGTGGTCGCGCTGGTGCTGGCGTGCGTAAGCCTGATGCTGCTCGACCGAGGTGCCGACTCCGTCGTCGATCCGGCTCGCCGGACCGTGGGGGGCGTGATCGGCCCCGCCCAAGCGGGGGTGGCGAATGCCATTCGACCGGTCGTGGAGCTGCCCGGGTTCTTCCGCAGCCGGGACGCCATGCGCGCCGAGCTGGCCTCCCTCGAGGCGGAGAACGCCGGACTGCGCACCGAGGTGCGGACCTCCGACTACCGCCGCAACAAGCTGACCGAGCTCGAGGGACTGACCAGTGCTGCGGAGACGCTCGGCTATGCGCTGGTCCCAGCACGTGTCGTGGGCCTGGACTCCTCGCAGTCCTTCTCCAGCACCGTCACCATCGACGCCGGTTCAGCTGCCGGGCTGGCACCGGACATGACGGTGCTGAACAACGACGGTCTCGTAGGTCGGGTGCTGCGGGTCACGCGCACCACGGCCACGGTCCTGCTCCTCATCGACCCCGACTCGACCGTCGGCGGCCGGATCGGGGAGAGCATGGAGCTCGGCTTTCTGCAGGGCCGCGGGGTCATCGGCGGCAGCGCCCGCCTCGACCTCGAGCTTCTCGACCAAGAGCTGGTGCCGGCCAAGGGCGACACCGTGCTCACCTGGGGCAGTGTCGACAACAGTGGCAACGCCGCCGGCCCCTACGTCGCAGGAGTGCCGATCGGTCAGGTCGTCTCGGTCTACTCCAGCTTGCGCGAGTCCACCCAACGCGCGGTGATCGACCCCTTCGTGGACTTCTCCGGACTCGACCTGGTGGGGGTCGTGGTGGCTTCGGGCTCACGCAGCGACCGTGCCGTGGTCGAAGCTGACGGGAGCCTGCGATGAGAAGCTTCTTCTCGGCCTCCACGGCGCGGTTCTTGCTGGTCATCGCCGCACTTCTCGTCGCCCTGCTGCTGCAGACCACGGTCTTCCCGCACCTGGCCTGGCGCGGCGTCGTGCCGAACCTGGTGCTGCTCGTCGTGGTGGCGGCGGGGCTCGTGCGCGGCTCGCAGTTCGCGCTCGTCGTCGGTTTCGGGGCAGGCGTCCTGCTCGACC
>JBAVCA010000362.1:0-3034 GCA_049586475.1 Nocardioides sp. | reverse complement strand
CTCGAGCAGGGCCCACTGGTCATCGGTCAGGTCACTTGCGTACGACATGCCGCGCACGGTGCCTGCGTGCACGTGTCGTGCAATAGGGACACACCCAGTGAGACGTAGAGGTGCTTCGAGCGTCCCGACGGGTAGTCGCGGGACCACTCGACCTTCCATCGCGCCATCCCGGGCTGCCAGTGACGCACGCGCAGGGTGTTCCCGGGGCTCCTGTAGCCCACCGTCCACACCCGGTCGCCGGCGCCGGGGACGAGGAGATCGCTGAGCTCCGTAGGCATGTCCGGGATCCCCGGCATCGATTGCCACGAGCGCCCGTCGAAGTAGCTCAGCACCCTGCGCGGGCTTCCGGCATTCCTTGTGTGGGCGACGCGCTCGGCCACGAGGTCGCCGGCGTCATCTGCGTGCAGCAGGTACCCGCTCGAGTAGTTGCTCAAGCCCACCTCGCCGACCGTGCCGTCGGGGTTCCACGTGCGTACCTCGTACACCGTGCGGTCGCCCGCCCACGTCGCGGTGGCGAGGTGGAGCGAACCGTTCGGCCCGGGGGCGAAGCCAGTGAACCCATAGGCCTCCGTCGGAAGGACCTCGACGGCCGTCCAGCTGCCGCCGGGCGCCCTGACGGAGCGACGGACCGTTCTGTCGGTGTCCGAGCTGGAGGCGCGCTGGGTCCACAGCGCCATCAGCGTGCCGTCGGGAAGCACCACGGTGCTCGGCACGCTGTCGTGTGCCGGCACGTTCTGGGTCGGCCCCCACCCGGTACCACTCGCACCCGCCGTCAGACCTGCCGCGGTTGCCTGCGGCCCCGCCATCCCGATGCAGGCTGTGACCCAGAGCGTGACCAGCACGAGTGGGTGGGTCACTGGTGCGGAGCGCTTCATCGGGACCTCCGGTCGGTGAGCAGGCAGGTCGCATCGTCTACGAAGAAGGTCGCCACGACGTGCAGTCCGGCGCGTTCGATCCAGGTTAGTCGGAAACGTGAGGACGCACGCTTTCTCCGTCGCTGACGACGAGGACGTCGCCGTCCACGTCGGTGCGTGCCACCTCGGTGCCCGCGGACTCCAACGCCGCAAGGAGCTCTCGCGACGGGTGCCCGTAGTCGTTGTCGGCCCCGACCGAGATCAGTGCGAGCTCGGCCCGCACGGAGGCCAGCACGTCGAGGTCCTGGAAGCGGCTACCGTGGTGCGGCACCTTCAGCACGTCGACGTCCAGGCCCGCGAGGGTGCTCGCGAGCGCGCCCTGGCCCGGGGGCTCGAGGTCTCCGGTGAGAAGGATCCGTATCCCGGCTACCTCCGCGAGCAGCACGACGCTGGCATCGTTGGCGGTGCTCCCGTCGCCCGGCCCGGGGTGTGGGGCCCCATCGAGCGGCCACAGGCTTTGCAGGGTGACTGCGCCGACTCCGACGCTGCCCGACGCCGGCGCGGTAACAGTGATTCCCTCCTCCGCGGCAGCGGAGGTGACCGCGGCGACAGCGTGCGGCGGGTCGAGCAAGGTCGTCGCCCAGATCGTGCCGACCGTGCGGTCCTCCAGCGCACCCGGCAGCCCGTCGACGTGGTCAGCGTGAAAATGGGTGAGCACGACCAGCGGCACGTGCGTCACCCCGAGGCGATCGAGGCACCGCGTGAGAAGGTCCGGGTCGGGGCCCGCGTCCACCACGACCCCCGCATCGGGACCGGCGCGCAGCACCAGGGCGTCGCCCTGACCGACGTCGCACATCGCCATCACCCACTCTGGGTGAGGCCAGCGGCCACCGAGACCCGTGAGCGGCAACGCGTCGAACAGGTGCGTAGCCACCAAGGTGCCGGTCAGCAGCGACGAGACCCCCACCCAGGTCCGCAACGGATGGCGCAAGGCGACCGGGGCGAGGAGCACCACCGCGACGCAGATCCCGACCAGCACGGCCAGTGGCACCGGCCCGCTCCCCCAGTCGAGCGCAGCGAGCGGTGCCTCGGCTCCTGTTCGGGCGACGAGCACGATCCACCCGACGCACCAGCCGGCGCCGGTGCCGAGCAGCCGCGCCGGGACGGTGCCGACACCTTCGACCAGACCCACGAGTCCACCGGCCAGGCCCAGCACCGTCGCGGGCCCGACGACCGGCGCCACCAGGAGGTTGGCCGGCACCGCGACCAGGCTCACCTGACCCGACAACGCCGCCACCACCGGGGTGCACGCCAGCTGGGCCGCGGCGGGCACCGCGATGGCCTCGGCCAACCAGCGGGGCAACCAGCGACTCAACCCGTCCCTCCAGCCGGGCGCGAGCAGCACGATGCCCCCCGTCGCCATCGCGGACAGCGCGAAGCCGGGGGACGTCGCCAGTGACGGGTCGACGAGCAGCAGCGCGACCACAGCGACCGACAGCCCGCGCAGCGCCCGCTGCGTGCCGTTCGAGCCGAGGGCCAAAAGTCCGACCGTGCCCATGGCAGCAGCACGCACGACGCTGGGTTCGGTACGCGCCAGCAGGAGGAAGCCGACGATGCCGGCCACTGCCACCAGCGTCAGCCAGCGGCCGCGCACCCGGCACCACCGCGCCAGCACCACCAAGAAGCCGACGATGAGGGTGAGGTTCGTGCCGGACACCGCGGTGAGATGAGTCAACCCAGTCACTCGGAAGTCGGCCTCGAGATCGGGGTCGAGGCCCGCGTCGTCGCCGTCGACGAGCGCCGGAACCAGCGCCCGCTGGTCCGCTGGCCGGTGGTTGACCGCATCGCGGATCGAGGCTCGCACGGCATTCGCCCCCCGCCACCACGCGTCGGGGCCGGCGATCACGTCGGGCGCCGCAGCGCCGGGCAGCAGCGCAGCCAGATCGGTGTCGTCGGCCGGCGCCAGCCGACCGCTTGTCGAGACCCGAGCACCGAGGGGTGCCTCGACCCAGGCGAGGTCGCCGAGGACCAGCACCGGTGCGGAGAGGCGGTGGCGCCACCCGCGCCCGACCACCTGCTCGACCTCCAGCAGCACCGCGGCCTGCTCGCCGAAGGGGCCCGACACCCGGCGGGGATCGGTGCGCACCACCCCGGTGACCTCGACCGCGGCTCGCGCAGCA
>JBAVCA010000361.1:0-3100 GCA_049586475.1 Nocardioides sp. | reverse complement strand
AGAAGATCGAGACCCGGATGCGCAAGATCATCAAGGAAGGTCAGCGGTTCTCACGACGTGTCACCACCGACGCTGAGGCCCTGGCCGAGCTTGCCGACGAGCCGTACAAGATCGAGCTGATCGGGCTCAAGGGCGGGGCCGGGGTCGAAGACGCCGCCGAGGGCGCTTCGGTCGAGGTCGGGGCCGGCGAGCTGACGATCTACGACAACATCAATCGGTCCGGGGAGGCCGCCTGGTCCGACCTGTGCCGCGGCCCGCACCTGCCGACGACCAAGCGGATCCCTGCCTTCAAGCTGATGCGCTCGGCGGCTGCCTACTGGCGTGGCGATGAGAAGAACAAGATGCTCCAGCGCATCTACGGCACCGCCTGGGAGACCAAGGAAGCCCTCGATGAGCACCTCGAGCGCATCGCCGAGGCCGAACGTCGCGATCACCGCAAGCTAGGCCGCGACCTGGACCTCTTCAGCTTCCCCGACGAGCTCGGCTCCGGCCTGGCGGTCTTCCACCCGAAGGGCGGCGTGATCCGTCGCGTCATGGAGGACTACGTCAAGCAGCGGCACATCGAGGAGGGCTTCGAGTACGTCTCGACCCCCCACATCACCAAGGAGGGGTTGTTCCACACCTCCGGGCACCTGCCGTACTACGCGGACACGATGTTCCCGCCGATGGAGATGGAGGGCAGCGACTACTACCTCAAGGCGATGAACTGCCCCATGCACAACCTGATCTACAAGTCGCGCGGACGCTCCTACCGCGAGCTGCCGCTGCGGCTCTTCGAGCTCGGCTCGGTCTACCGGTTCGAGAAGAGCGGCGTGATCCATGGTCTGACCCGGGTGCGCGGCCTGACCATGGACGACTCGCACTCCTACGTCATGCCCGAGCAAGCCGCCGACGAGATCAAGCACCTGCTGACCTTCCTGCTCGGACTGCTCAAGGACTTCGGCCTCGACGACTTCTACCTCGAGCTGTCGACCCGTGACGACTCCAAACCGGACAAGTTCATCGGCACCGACGAGGAGTGGGACGAGGCCACCGCGATTCTTCGAGCAGCGGCGTCCGATTCAGGGCTCGAGCTCGTGCCGGATCCGGGCGGCGCTGCGTTCTACGGGCCCAAGGTGTCGGTGCAGGCCCGCGACGCGATCGGCCGCACCTGGCAGATGTCGACGGTGCAGTACGACTTCAACCAGCCCAAGGGCTTCGAGCTGGAGTTCCAGGCGCCCGACGGCACGCGCCAGCGTCCGGTGATGATCCACTCGGCGAAGTTCGGTTCGATCGAGCGGTTCCTCGGCGTCCTCGACGAGCACAACGCCGGCGCCTTCCCCCCGTGGCTCGCCCCGGTACAGGTGCAGGCCATCCCGGTCGCGGATGCCTTCTCCGACTACCTCTACGACGTCGCGAAGAAGATGCGCTCCCAGGGCCTTCGGGTCGAGGTCGACGCCTCGGACGACCGGATGCAGAAGAAGATCCGCAACGCTCAGCTGCAGAAGGTGCCCTTCATGATGATCGCCGGCGCCGACGACGTCGCGGCTGGTGCCGTCTCCTTCCGCTACCGCGACGGCCGCCAGGACAATGGCGTGCCGGTCGACGAAGCGATAGCCCGGGTCACTGCAGCAGTGACCTCGCGCGAGCAGGTCTGAGGCTGGCCCCGAGCGGCTGCCTGATGGGCGGGCGCTGCGGGGTTCCTTGGGGAGCTGCGTCGACGTAGCGTGCTGGCATGACGCTCGACTCGGCGAGGTGCGATTGGCTCCTGGACACCGATCCCGCCTTGCGATGGCAGGTCGAACGCGACCTGTTGGCCGAGCCGGACGACGTCTGGCAGGCGACGCGGGCGCGGGTCGCGACCGAGGGCCTCGGTGCCCGGCTGCTCGCGCTCCAGGACGACGACGGGCAATGGGCCGGAGGCGCCTACTTCCCGCAGGGGCACCGGTGGGGCGTGGACGAGCAGCCCTGGACTGCGACGACCTGGTCGCTGAAGTCGCTGCGCGAGTGGGGCGTCGCTGCCGCGGCTCTCACCGGCACCGTGGAGAAGCTTGCGGCCTGCTGCCGCTGGGAGCACGAGGATCTGCCCTACTGGGACGGGGAGGTCGACGTGTGCATCAACGCGTTCACGCTCGGCACCGGTGCCTGGCTCGGTGCCGACGTCTCCGCTCTGCGGGACTGGTTCGCCGAGCACCAGCTCGCTGACGGCGGCTGGAACTGCGAGTGGGAGGACGGCTCGACCCGTTCCTCGTTCCACTCGACCCTCAACGCCCTGACCGGCCTCCTGACCCACGAGTCGTATGGCGGGGGCAGCGAAGCGTTGCGGTCGGCCCGGCACCGCGGTGAGGAGTACCTCCTCGAGCGCCGCTTGCTGCACCGCCTCAGCACTGGAGAGCTGGTCGGTCCTTGGGTGACCACGCTCGAATACCCCGACCGTTGGGGGTACGGCCTCCTGCGCGCGCTCGACCACTTCCGCCGGGCGTCGTTGCACGACCGCACGGCACCCGACCCGCGCCTGGAGGCCGCTATCGACGTGATTCGCAGCAAGCGGACTGCCGACGGTCGGTGGCTGCAGGAGCGACGGGACCCGGGTGCGGTGTGGTTCCACGAGGATGTTCCCGAGGGGGAGCCGTCGCCGTGGCTGACCCTTCTGGCCGTGCGGGTCCTCGACTGGTGGGACGCCGCGCACCCGCCGCGCTGACGGGTCCGACAACCCGCCGTGTGCTGAAGTGGGGTGCATGCCCAGGACCATCGCCACAACGACGCCTGGGTGCAGGTCGACGAGGAGTGCGAGGTCATCGACCCACCCGACTCCGTGGAGCCACTCGTCGACTACTTCCGCTGCATCTCCGGTAAGCACCCCGACTGGGACGAGTACCGCCAAGCCATGCGCGACCAAGGCAAGTCGCTGCTGCGGATCACGCCGACGCGGTGGGGGCCGATCGCGACCGGTGACTTCCCCGAGCGTTTTGCCTGAGCACGACGGGAGGCCGCCCCGGCGGTCGGCGCACAGGTCGCAGGCACCGCTGACCGCGCCACGCCAGGCCACGACGCTCCCCACAGCGCCATGCGCCGGCGCCGTTATCCTTCGCTGGAGAGCTCGGCACTCGCAGGGCAACGG
>JBAVCA010000360.1:0-3181 GCA_049586475.1 Nocardioides sp. | reverse complement strand
CGTTTGCCGGCGGTGTAGACCGCCGGGTGCTCCAGCAGCAGGACGGTCGGCGCCCGGGTTCCGCCCACGACCTCGGCGTGGACCTCGCGCTGCTTCTCCCAGGCGTCGAGGTAGTCGACGGCGTCGGCGCCGAGGCCGACGACCTCGAATCGAGGCTCTTGGTCCGGGGCGGTCATCACAGGCTCAGCCTACGTGCGCAGACAGGAACGCAAGCTCGGCAGGCAGCACACCCTGGGAGTACCCGATCTCATGGCCCCCGGCGCCGAATGTCGCAGTCACGTCGGCGCTGGGTCCGAAGCCGTCGACATAGGTACGGGTGGCGGGGTAAAAGGGGTCCTCGGTGCCGATGTCGATCCGCACCGGGATGCCGGTGAGGTCGGCCTGGGCGTCCATCACCGAGAAGCGCCGATACTCGGCCGCGTTCCGGAACCCGTTGGGGTGGGCCAGCCGGGGTGTCTCGTAGAGGCCGGGGCTGCTGGCACAGATCGCGGCGACCCGGTCCGGCCCGAGGATCGCTCCGAGGTGCAGGACGCCGTAGCCGCCCATCGACCAACCCAGCAGCCCGATCCGAGAGGTTGAGACGTCGGGTCGCGCGAGCAGCATCGGCAGCAGCTCGTCGATCACCATCGCACCGGCGTCCTCGCCCCAGGGCCGTTCGTGCCAGAACGACGTACCTCCGCTGACCGTGGCAAGCGCGAACGGCGCGATGCCATCGCGCACCACGGCGCGGGCCAGTGCCCCGGGGAGGTCCCACGGCTCCTCGATCAACGCTGCGCTGGAACCGCCATGACCGTGCAGGGCCACGACGACGGGGAGCGGGCCGCTCACCCCAGGGGGGCGGGCCAGGGCCCACCGGGTCGACACCTGGACGCCGCGGCGCCCACGAGCAGCCGACATGAAAGTCCCCGAGACGACGGGACCGGGTGCGACGGCGTCGTCAAGGTCTCCGCGTGCCGTGCCCTTCTCGTCGAGGTTGAGCCCGATCCCTACCGCAGCGGCGCCGGTGATCGCAGCGGCTCCGGTGAGCAACAGGGTTCGACGACTGGTGGGGGCCACCCGCCCAGGATCGCACCTGTGGAGGAGCGACGCGTCACCCTCCCGATCTGGGGTAGTGCTGGGGCATGGTCCCCATCGAACCCGTCTCGCGGCTGAGCGCCGTCGTGACTGCGGCGCTGGTGGTGCTCGCCGGGCTCGTCGTGCTCGGTCTCGGCGCCACGGCGATAGGCACCGAGGCCCAGGACCATGCGGGAGGGTCGACGCCTCCCGACGGCCCTCTCGACGCAGTCGCCAGTCCCACCTCCCGCGCGCGGGAGGTGATCCGGGAGTGGGACCGACTCCGCGAGGAGGCCTGGCGCGGCGCCGACGCGCGTGCGCTGAGGTCGCTCTACCTGCCCGACGCCATCGCCGGGCGTCGCGATGTCGCCCTGCTACGTCGCTGGACGGACCGCGGCGCCCTGGTGACGCGACTGCAACCGCAGGTCCTGGCGCTGCACGTGCTGCGCGCATCCCCCCGACGCCTGGTCGTGCAGGTCATCGACCGGCTCGGGATCCTGACGGCATCGGTCGCTGGCGAGTCGGTTGTCCTGCCGCGCGACCGGCCGGCGATGCGACGTATCGACCTGCGGCGCGGGCCCAGACCCCCCTCGCGATGGCGGGTCGCCGAGGTCCGCGGCTTGGGCTTCCCTGGGACCCTGGGGGAGTGAACTCACTGCGTGCCCTACCCCAGGTGGTCGGCGTCCTCCTCGGGGCCGTGGTCCTCGCCGGTTGTGCTGGCGGCTCGAGCGATGAGACCGGTGCGGCATCCGGCAACGCACCCAACCCCGACACCAGCACCGCCGCCGTCGACACCGAGGTGACGATGCCGCTCAGTGCGGACTCCCTCGTCACGGGCCTCAACAGCCCCTGGGGGCTCGTGCCCCTCGACGACGGATCGCTGCTGATCGGCTCGCGCAACACCGGCGAGATCTCGGTGCTGGCCCCCGGCGTCGCCAGTCCCACCGTGCTGGCGTCGCTGGACGTGCGGGCCGAGGGGGAGTCGGGTCTGCTCGGCCTCACCATCACCGACGACGAGTCGACGCTCTTCGTCTACTTCACCACCGAGGTCGACAGTCGGGTCGCGGCGATGTCGTGGGACGGCACGACCTTGGGCGAGCCGCAGGTGATCGTGCAGGGCATCCCGGGCGGCGAGACGTTCCACCAGGGTGGCGCGCTGGCGCTGGGGCCCGACGGCCACCTCTACGTCGCTACTGGGGACAACGGCGAACCTGGCAGCGCCCAGGACCTCGACTCCCTCTCCGGAAAGGTGCTGCGCTACACCCTCGACGGGGCGGCTGCCCCGGACAACCCGTTCGACAGCGCTGTCTACAGCTTCGGGCACCGCAACGTCGAAGGCCTGACGTTCGATGATCGCGGACGCCTGTGGGTCTCGGAGTTCGGCCAGAACCTGTGGGACGAGGTCAACCTGGTCGAGCCGGGCGCCAACTACGGCTGGCCCGAGGTCGAAGGAAGTGGCGGTGGCGCCGACTTCGTCGACCCGAAGGCAGTCTGGCGCACCGAGGACGCCTCCCCGTCCGGGATCACCTACTGGCGGGGCTCGCTGTGGATGGCAGCTCTACGAGGTCAGACACTCTGGGAGATCCCCCTTGTCGGTCCTGACGGTGCGGAGGCCGGCACCCCCGTGCCGCACCTGGCCGGTGAGTACGGCCGGCTGCGCAACGTCGTCGTGGAGACCGGCGGCGCCGCGCTGGTGCTCGCCACGTCCAACACCGACGGCCGGGGTGAGCCGGTGGCCGACGACGACCGGCTCCTGCAGGTCAGCCGCTGAGAGCGGGGGTGGTGGCGAGCGCGGTCCGCAACATGGACTCGACGTCTGCGTCCTCGAAGCTGTAGCCCAGGTCGAGCAGGGCTGCCGGTCGCACGTTGACCGAGCCGAGCAGCTCCGGAGCCATCGGACCCGCGGCGAGCCTGATCACCGGGGCAGGCACCGGCAGGAACGCCTTGCGCCCGACCGCGGCCGCCAACGCCCGAGTGAACTCGGCATTGGTGGGCGCCTGCGGCAGGCAGATGTTGAACGGACCGGCCGCCGAGGGGTGCTCGGCCAGGTAGACGACCGCGCCGACCCAGTCAGGGAGCGAGGACATCGGCATGTGCTGCGAGCCGTCGCCGATCCTGCCGCCGAGCC
>JBAVCA010000359.1:0-12024 GCA_049586475.1 Nocardioides sp. | reverse complement strand
GGACCGAAGTCCATCGCCTTCTGCACGACCAGGCCACCCCCCATCGGCCCGCGTCCGGGTCCGGCGGCCGGCGTCTCGATCCGCTCGGTGGCCTCGAGCGCCTGGCCCTTGCTAGCGGGTGCGGTGTCGCTGGTGCTCATGAGAGGACCTCCTCGGCGCTGTGCTGGGAGGAGACGATCTCGGCGTACGTCGGGCAGCCGGCAAGCAGCTCGTCGTGCGTGCCACGCCCGACGACCCGACCGTCCTCGAGCACCACGATCTGGTCGGCGTCGCGGATCGTCGAGACCCGCTGCGCGACGACGACCACGGTGGCGTCGAGGGTCACCGGTTTCAGCGCAGCGCGCAGACGCGCGTCGGTGGCGAGGTCGAGCGCCGAGAACGAGTCGTCGAACAGGTAGATCGCGGGGCGGCGCACGACGGCGCGCGCGATGGCAAGCCGTTGACGCTGACCGCCGGAGAAGTTGGTGCCGCCCTGGGCGACCGGGGAGTCGAGCCCCTGCGGCAGCGCGGTGACGAAGTCGGTGGCCTGGGCGACCGCGAGGGCCGCCCACATGTCCGCCTCGGTGGCATCGGCTCGTCCGTGCTCGAGGTTTGAGCGGACCGTGCCGGAGAAGAGATAGGCCTGCTGTGGCACCAGCCCGATCTGGTCCCAGAGGAGGGACGGCTCGAGATCGCGCACCGAGACGCCCGAGACGCGCACCTCTCCCGACGTGGTGTCGAACAGTCGCGGCACCAGGTTGAGCAACGTCGACTTGCCGGCGCCGGTCGAACCGATCACGGCCACCGTCTGGCCAGGGCGCGCCGAGAGGTCGACCTCGCACAGCACCGGATCCTCGGCCCCGGGGTAGGTGAGGGACGCGCCGTCGAGGTCGAGGTGACCGCGAAGCGCCGGGTCCGGAGCGGTCGGGCTGCTCGGTGGAGTCACCGACGAGTCGGTGGCGAGCACCTCGGCGATCCGGTCGGCGCACACGGCCGAGCGCGGCACCTGCATCAGCATGAAGGTCGCCATCATCACCGACATCAGAATCTGCATCAGGTAGGAGAGGAAGGCCGTGAGCGCGCCCACCCCCATCTGGGAGTTGTCGACGCGCTGGCCGCCGAACCAGATGACCCCGACGCTGGCCACGTTGACCACGACCATCACCAGGGGGAACATCAGGGCCAGCCACCGTCCGGCGCGGACGGCCACCTCGGTGAGGTCGGCGTTGGCACGGGCGAACCGCTCGGCCTCATAGGGCTCGCGCACGAACGCGCGGACCACGCGGATGCCGGTGATCTGCTCGCGCAGCACGCGGTTGACCTCGTCGATGCGGCCCTGCATCAGGCGGAAGCTGGGGACCATCTTGGAGATCACGAAGCCGACCGAGACGAAGAGCGCCGGCACGACGACCGCCAGGATCCACCCGAGGCCGGCATCCTCGCGCAGAGCCATGATCACCCCACCGACCATCATGATCGGCGACGAGGCCGCGATCAGGCAGGCCATCAGGACGAGCATCTGCACCTGGGTCACGTCGTTGGTGCCCCGGGTGATCAGCGACGGCGCACCGAACTGCTGCAGCTCGCGGGCCGAGAAGGTGCCGACGCGTTGGAAGAGGTCACGGCGCAGGTCACGACCGAACGACATCGCGGCTCGCGCGCCGAACCACGCAGCCGCGACCGAGGCGATGATCTGGGCGATCGAGACCACCAGCATGATGGCGCCGAGGCGCACGATGGTCTCGGTGTCCCCTACCGCGATGCCCTCGTCGATGATCCGGGCGTTGAGGCTGGGCAGGTAGAGCATCGCGAAGACGCTCACGAACTGCAGGCCGACCACGGCGGCGAGGAAGTGGCGGTACGGCACCAGCCGCTCGCGCAACAGGCTCAGGAGCACGGCCGGTCCCCCGGTGAGTGCCCGATCAGGCTACCGGCGAAGGTGAGCAGCCGGAACACGTGGACGAAGTGGTCGACCGGCACGTCGAGCCGCTCGGCGTCGTCGCCGGGTTCGAAGCAACGGGCCACCGCCGCATCGACCAGCTCTTCCCTGGAGTCCACGACCCGAACACAAGTCGCAGTCACGGCGCCAGCCGCTCGACCACCCAGGCGCCGCCATCGACGAGGCGGTAGACGAGCCGGTCGTGCAACCGGCTGGGTCGGCCCTGCCAGAACTCCACGGCGAGCGGACGCACCAGGTAGCCGCCCCACTCCTCGGGCACCGGCACGTCGCGGTCCTCGAAGCGCGCCGCTGCGGTCGCGTACGACTCGGCCAGGACCTCGCGGCTGGCCACTGTCTCGGACTGGTGGCTGGCCCAGGCCCCCAGCTGCGAACCCCTGGGGCGCTGGGCGAAGTAGGCGGCGACGTCGGCGCGCGAGAGCTCCTCAGCGATCCCGTCGACGCGCACCTGTCGTTCGAGCGGGTGCCAGGGGAAGAGCAACGAGCACCTCGGGTCAGCGCTCAGGTCGCGCCCCTTGCGCGAACGAAGGTTGGTGAAGAAGCGGAAGCCCCCAGGGCCCGCCCCCTTGAGGAGCACCGTGCGCACCGAGGGTCCCCCGGTTGCCGAGACGCTGGCCACGACCATCGCGTTCGGCTCGGACAGCCCAGCCGCTGCCGCCTCGTCGAACCAGCGCTCGAACATCGTCATCGGATCAGCGGTCAGGTCGTCCTCGGACAGCCCGCCGGCGGCGTAGTCGTGACGCAATGCGGCCAGTCTGGTCGAGGTGTCAGAAGCCTCGTCGGAGCCGTTCGTCATACGCGCGAATCTACGCGCCGGTAGCGTGCGGCAGAATGCCGGAGGGCGGGTCCCCCGATCGGGAGCACCAGCCAGCTAGACGAACGGGCGAACCGCCCACCGCTGCAGCTAAGGAGCACGAAGCGATGACCGAGGTACACCATGGGCTCGAGGGCGTCATCGCCTTCGAGTCGGAGATCGCCGAGCCGGACAAAGAAGGCTCTGCGCTGCGCTATCGCGGCGTCGACATCGAGGACATCGTGGGGCGGGTGCCTTTCGAGAACGTCTGGGGACTCCTGATCGACGGCGCCTACACCCCTGGCCTCGAACCCGCCGAGCCCTACAACCTGCCGGTCCATACCGGCGACGTGCGCGTCGACGTGCAAGCCGCCGTCGCCATGCTGGCCCCGGCGTTCGGCTTCGGCCAGACCTACGACATCTCCGACGAGCAGGCCCGCGAGGACATCGGACGCCTGGCCGTCATGGTGCTCTCCTACGCCGCGCAGTCGGCTCGCGGGCTCGACCAGGCAGTCGTTCCGCAGAAGACCGTCGACGAGGGCGGGAGCCTTGCCGAGAAGTTCCTGATCCGCTGGAAGGGCGAGGCCGACCCCAAGCACGTCAAGGCCATCGACGCCTACTGGAGCAGCGCTGCCGAGCACGGCATGAACGCCTCCACCTTCACCGCCCGCGTGATCACCTCCACCGGTGCCGACGTCGCAGCCGCCTTCTCCGGGGCCATCGGCGCGATGAGTGGCCCGCTGCACGGCGGCGCGCCGGCACGGGTGCTGACCATGATCGAGGCCGTCGAGAAGTCCGGCGACGCCACCGCCTACGTCAAGGGCCTGATGGACTCCGGCGAGCGCCTGATGGGCTTCGGCCACCGTGTCTACCGCGCCGAGGACCCGCGCGCCCGGGTGCTTCGCCGCACCGCCAAGGAGCTCGACGCTCCCCGGTACGCCGTGGCCGAGGCTCTCGAGCAGGCCGCCCTGAAGGAGCTGCGCGAGCGCCGCCCCGACCGGGTGCTCGAGACCAACGTGGAGTTCTGGGCCGCGATCGTCCTCGACTTCGCCGAGGTCCCCGCGAACATGTTCACCTCGATGTTCACCTGCGCGCGCACCGGTGGGTGGTCGGCGCACATCTTGGAGCAGAAGCGCACCGGTCGTCTGATCCGCCCCTCGGCCGTCTACACCGGGCCTGCCGCGCGTCCGGCCGACGCCGTCGAGGGCTGGAACGCGGAGTGGACCGGCTGAGCCGACTCTCCCACAGCTCGACAGGAGCACCTCCGGACCGCGATCCCGAGGTGCTCCTGCAGTTTTCGCGAGCGCCGCAGCACCCGGCATTCAAGGAGCCGGGACTCGCTTGGCGAAGCACCGGCTCAGCGGGGAGTCGCGGTAGTACCCGAACCCGGGGACGCGCACGTAGCCCGATGACTCGTAGAGCGCGATCGCCTCGGGCTGCTTCACCCCGGTCTCGAGCACCAAGGCCTCGTAGCCGGCTGCCGCCGCGCACTCCTCCAGATGTTGCAGCACCTGCCGCGCCAGCCCCCGCCCGCGCGCACCGGGAGCGACGTACATCCGCTTGACCTCCGCGGTCCGGTCGGTGCCGAAGACGCGGACCTCGCTGCGCCGCCAGGCTCCGGTGACCACCGCGACGGCCCCGAGGTAGCCGACGTAGAAGCTGCCCACCGGAGGCTCGAACATGGTGGGGTCGAGAGGTGAGTCGTCCTGGCTCCCGTAGCGCTCGACGTACTCGGCCTGGACGTCGGCGACCAGGCGAACGGCGTCCGGGTCGCCGTAGCCGACCCGGACCAGGCGCAGCTCGAGCTGCTCCTGCGGCGGGTCGACGAGAGGCGAGCTCATGCGCACCAGCCTGGCAGAGCCGCGCCCAGGGCGAGCACCAGGACTCGCTGGGTGATGGATGCTCCACCGTGATGCTGGCTGCAGCTTCCCTGGACGCCCGGTGCTCGGCGCGCGGGGGCTGACAGACTAGGGGCACCGCACGGGGAGTCGGAAGGATCGAGCGCACCGGCTCGATGTCTGGTCGCCCTCCTCGCGCACGTCCACTTCACTCCTCGAGAAGGTTGCCCGTGACCGACATCGTGATCCCCGCCGACCTGCTGCCCGTCGACGGGCGCTTCGGGGCCGGCCCCTCCAAGGTGGCACCGGCACACCTCGACGCGCTCGCCGCCACCGGCCGCTTGCTGATGGGCACCTCGCACCGCCAGGCGCCGGTGCGGGACACCGTCGGACGCGTCCGGGACGGGCTGGCACAGTTCTTCGGCATTCCGGCCGGCTACGAGGTCGTCCTGGGCAACGGCGGCGCGACCGCCTTCTGGGACGTGGCCACCTTCGGTCTGATCGATCAGCGCAGCCAGCACCTGAGCTTCGGCGAGTTCTCGGCCAAGTTCGCCTCGGCGGCCCAGGCCGCCCCGTGGTTGTCCGACCCGACCGTGATCACTGCCGCGCCCGGCTCACGTCCGGTCGCGGCGTCGGAGGAGGGCATCGACACCTACGCCTGGGCGCACAACGAGACCTCGACGGCAGTGATGGCACCCGTGGTGCGCCCGAGCGGCACCACCGCCGACGAGGCGTTGGTCCTCATCGATGCGACCTCGGGAGCCGGGGGGCTCCCGGTCGACCTCACCGAGAGCGATGTCTACTACTTCGCCCCACAGAAGTCCTTCGCCTCCGACGGCGGCCTGTGGATCGCGATCATGTCGCCTGCCGCGCTCGAACGCGCCGCGCGGATCGCCGCGACCGACCGCCACATCCCTGCCTTCTTCGACCTGCCCACCGCGATCGACAACTCGCTGAAGAACCAGACCTACAACACCCCCGCGGTCGCGACGCTCTTCTTGATGGCCGAGCAGCTCGACTGGATGAACGGCCTCGGCGGACTGGAGGCGATGGTCGAGCGCACCACTGCCTCCTCCGGCCTGCTCTACGACTGGGCCGAGCGGACGTCGTACACGACGCCGTACGTCGCCGACCCCGAGCACCGCTCGCTGGTCATCGCCACGATCAACTTCGACGACACCGTCGATGCCGCGAAGGTGGCGTCGGTGCTCCGCGCGCACGGCATCGTCGACACCGAGCCCTACCGCAAGCTGGGTCAGAACCAGCTGCGCATCGGCACCTACCCAGCCGTCGATCCCGACGACGTCGCCGCCCTGACCCGGTGCGTCGACCACGTCGTCGCTCAGCTCAGCTGAGCATCAGGCGAGCTGCTTGATCAGCTTCAGCGTCGCCCGCTCCAACGCCGCCTGCCGCAGGTCCGGGGTGTCATAGGTACGACGGGTGGTGCCGTTGATCGTCAGGCCTCGCTCATAGGCCTCGACGACCCGAGGGTCGACATAGGCCGAACGCGCGAGGGCGGGGGTGTTGCCGAGGAACTCCGAGACCTCGCGCATCGCCGAGGCCACCGCACGCTTGCGGGACGCCTTGGACTCCCCTGGCTCGTCGCTCTCGGCGAGCGCCGCCGCCGCCAGCACGGTTGCGTGCCAGGTCCGGAAGTCCTTCGCGGTCGCCTCCAGCCCGGTGCTCTGGCGCACGTAGTCGTTGACCAGGTCGGGGATGATCGAACGCCATGCCCGTCCGTCGCGGTAGGCGAGCAGACCTGGGTGCTCGGCGGAGCGGCGTCGGCGCATGATCTCCACCGCCTCGATGACGGTGGCGTCGTCGATCTCGATGCGGTGCTCCACCCCTGACTTGCCGACGAAGGCGAAGACCAGCCGGTCCTGGTGGCGCCGCACGTGCCGACGTTCGATGGTGGTGAGCCCGAACGAGCCGTGCGCATCGGCATAGGCGTCGTTGCCGATGCGGAAGTAGCCGAGGTCGAGCAGCCGCACAGCCGCGGCGCAGGCCCGCTCCAACGGCATGCCCTCGCGACCGAGGTCGGCGAGCACGAGCTCGCGAGCCTTCACCAGGCCCTTGCCGAAGAGCAGCATCCGATCGAACTTCTCCGCGTCGCGTCGTAGCCGCCACTCGGGGTGGTAGAGGTACTGGCGGCGCCCCGCCTCGTCGGTCCCGACCGCCTGCAGGTGGCCGTTGGCGTACGGCGTGATCCACACGTCCTTCCAGGCCGGTGGGATCGCGAGGTCCTTGACCCGCTGGACCTCCTGGCTCGGCAGCCGCTCGCCGCCGTGATCGAGGTAGGCGAATCCTGAGCCCGCCCGCCGGCGGGTCCACCCGGGCTGGTCAGCGGAGGTCCGTCGGAGTCGCACGCGGTTCAGCCTAGGAGCAGCGCCGCCCGCGCGCCCTCACCCCCGAGGACGGAGAGTCCTCAGCAGAACCACCACGACGCCGAGGCCGAGCAAACCTCCGAGTCCCAACCCTCCGAGCCCCCCGCGCCACCACACAGGATCGGTCGCCTTCGTCGGGGGCGCCGGGGCTGGATCCGAGACCTGGGGAGGGGGGCTGGGGGACGGCGCCGGCAGCGGCACCCGCAGCACTTGGGAACCCTCCCCCTCGCTGCTCAGGAAGACCTGGCCGGCTGCATCGACCGCGACCCCCTCGCCCTGCTGCTGGTCGGGCAGGCCGACCTCGCCGACCTGCCGCAACGCCGGGTAGGAGTAGATGGCGGCCGAGCCGTAGGAGCGCACGATGAGGTGGCGCCCGTCCGGGAAGAAGGCCGCGTCCGTGGCCAGCGGCCAGGCATCGCCGACCTGCGTCAGGATGGCCGGGCGGCCGAGGGTCAGCGGTTGCTCGCTGCGCAGCACCTCTCCCCCGAACAGACCTTTGGTGACCACCAGGACCCGCCCTCGCGGGTCGAGGAGCAGCGACTCGGCGTCGCGCGCCCCGTCCGGATAGATGAGCTCGTAGGGGTCGACGACCACGTCGCGCGTCCCGCGGCCCACGGGCACCCGGAACAACCGGACCGAGTCGCGGACGCCGTCGTTGTCGCCGATGTCGCCGACCCAGACCGCACCCGGCCCGGCGGGGGCCAGGGCCTCGACGTCCACCGGATCGGCCTGTCCGGTGCTCGCGCGCCACCGGGTCAGGCCGACGGTGGTGCCGTCGGACGGGTCCACGACGAAGAGCCGACCCTCGTCGCCGGAGTCGTTGGTCGTCACGAAGAGCCCACTCACAGCGTCGACCACCAGGCCGCTGGACTCGATGATCGCGGGGTCCGCGAAGGAGAACTCCTCCCCAGCACCGGGAGCCGGGCCGGTCGCCAGCAGCAGAGCGGCGACGAGAGGGAGCATCAGCGGTCCAGCAGGTCACCCAGGCGAGGGCTCAGCCCCCACGTGGCCACGAGCTCGTCGTACTCCTCCCGCAGGGCGCCGCCGGTCTCGAGGCGCCCGGTCCGCACCGCGCGCAGCAGGGTGTTGCGCGGGGTGTGCTGGCTCTCGACGAACTGGATCACCTCGACGCGATAGCCCTCGAGCCGCAGCAACGTGGAGCGCACCGCGTCGGTGAGGGTGTCAGCGAAGCGCTCACGCAGGATCCCGTGGCGTGTCAGCTCTCCGTACGGGGCCGGGGTGGTCGCCTTGCGCAGCTGCGCGGCCACGTCGTGGTGACAGCACGGCGCGGCCAGCACCAGGGTGGCTTCCCACTCGACAGCCCGCGCCAGGGCGTCGTCGGTCGCGGTGTCGCAGGCGTGCAGCGCGAGCACGACCTCAGGGGCGGCAGCGACGGCGACGGTCGAGATGCCGCCCACCACGAAGCGCAGCGAGTCCTCCGCGATGCCGAGTCCGGCAGCGACGGTGCTGTTGTGCTCGCGGGACTGCTCGCGCACGTCGACGCCGGTCATCGCGACCGGCAACCCCCGCACCGAGGTGAGGAACCGGTGCGCGGTGAAGGTCAGGTAGGCGTTGCCACAGCCCAGGTCGATGATCCGGAGCGGGTCGGCGCTCGTCGGGCGGCGCAGCTGGCCCTTGTCGATCGCTTCGGTGATCGTGGAGTCGAGGATCCGCAGGAACTCCTCCACCTGGCGATACTTCGCCTGACGGCTGGGCTTCATCCGACCGCTCTGGTCGGCGAGACCCAGCGCCGCGAAGACCGGGTCGCCCTCGGGGAGCAGGCGGTCCTTGTCGCGGTCGTGGCCACGGACCGCGCTCACCGTCTCCGCGCGACCAGTCGTGCTGAGGGCAGCGTCCAGGCGCTTCGTCACGCGCACCTGGTGGGTCTGGGTCGTCGTCTCGACGTGCCAGTTACCGAAGGTCTCGGCCAGCAGGGCGTCCACCGCTGCCGCGGCCGCCGTGGGCTCCCCGACCACCGGGTGGTTGGTGGTGTGCGCCTGGGTGGCGTCGTACGCCGTGACCTGGAGGTGACGGCCGGCCTTCAGGTCGACGTACCGGAGCTCGACGCGCCGCCAGCGTGGCTGGGTGGCCCGGTGCCGTCCGGAGGCCACCGCCCGCACCAGGTGCTCATGGTCGAGCAGGTGGACCCGCATCTCGGCGAGCACGTCGGCCAGGGGCCGGGTCACCGGGTCACCGCGGAGACCACGACGACGAGCAGCAGTGCCACCAGCGCCAGAGGAATGATGAAGCGTCGGTGGCGGGGGTTCATCTGGCGAGCCTACGGGCCTGCGCAGCCACCGAGCTCAGGGCCGCATCACCAGTGCTCCATCGATCCCCTGAACACCGCGGCCAGGTCGTCGGGGGTCACGGTCTTCGGCGCGGTCGCCAACAGTCGCTGCTGCTTCAGCGCTCCGTCGACGAGGTCGCCGATATCGGCCTCCCCGAACCCGATCTCGGCCAGCCCGTTGGGGATCGCTATGTCGCTCATCAGGCGCGCCAGGACCCCCGGCAAGACGTCGGGCCCGACGCCCTCGACCCCCGGCTCGAGCAGGCGGGCAGCGTGGAGGTGTCGTTCGGGCGAGGCGTCGAAGGTGAAGCGGAAGGCCTCCGGCGCCGTCAGGGACACCGCCATCCCGTGCGGCACGATCGCCTCGTCGGCGGGATAACCGGCCGGTCGGTAGTCGCGTACGCGGCCGGCGATCGGATAGGCACCGGCGTGCGGGATGTGCACGCCCGCGTTGCCGAAGCCCAGACCGGCAAAGGTCGCCGCCAACGCCATCTGCTCGCGCGCCGCCACCGTGGAGCCGTCCCGCACCGCGGCCCGGAAGGAGCCGGCCAGCAACGAGAGCGACTTCTCCGACCACATGTCGGCAACCGGGTTCGCCCCGCAGTAGGGCACCCGCTCCTGGGGCTGCTTGGCGTCGAAGTCGCCGAACCACCGCGCGGTGTAGCTCTCCAAGGCATGGCACAGGATGTCCATCCCTGCGGCCGCGGTGACCATGGCCGGTTGGGTCAGCGTCAGCGCTGGGTCCACCACCGCCAGGCGCGGGCGCAGCGCGACATGACTGATCCCGGTCTTGACCTTGAGCGAGAGCACGTCGAGCACGCAGATCGTGGTGCTCTCACTTCCGGTGCCGGTGGTGGTCGGGATCGCCACCAGGGGCAACAGAGGATGCACCGGCGGCCGAGCGCGCCCCACCGGAGCATTGATGTAGTCCATCAGCTCGCCGGGGTTGGTGGTCAGCAGGTTGACCGCCTTGGCGGTGTCGATCGCGGATCCACCACCCACTGCGACGATCGCGTGGAAGGGCCCGGCCTCCCGGGCGAAGTCGATGGCGTCCTCGAGCGAGGCGTCGGTGGGCTCCACCCGGACCCGGTCGTAGACCGTGACGTCGAGCCCGTAGGCGGTGATCTCCTCGGCGATGCGTGCAGGGTGGCCGGTCTCGGCGACGCCCGCGTCGGTGACGAGGAGCACCCGTTTGCCGGTGCTCCCGGTCAGTCCCAGGAGGTCGTGGCCGACCTCGGCGGAGGAGCCGGACCCGAACTTCAGGGACGGCGCGGAATAGGTGAAGACGGTCTCGCTCACCGGATCACTGTAGGAGACGCGTGCGCGCGAGCGCGTCGCGCACGAGGTCGAGCACCTCGATCGACCCGTTCTCGATGTCGGCGATCGGCACCCACTCCACTGCGTCGGTGGTCCCGCCCTGCTCGGCGAGCCGGGCGGGAGAGCCGACGCGCACGTGCGCCGCGTAGACGATGCCGATGGAGTGGAACTCCTCGTCGCGTCCTGAGGGCGCCGCGCCGCGCACGGCGACATCGCCCACGGTGAGCAGCTCGCCCACCTCGGCCTCCAGCCCGGTCTCCTCGCGCACCTCGCGCACCACCGCTTCAGTGGGGGCTTCGCCGTGCTCCACCCCACCGCCTGGCAGTGCCCAGAGGCCGGTGTGGAAGCCCTGCGCCGAGATCCGGGTCAGCAGCACCGACGCGGTGGGGTCGTCGCGGGTGATCAGGGCGTAGGCCGCCACCCGCTGGAAACGGTGGGCCTGGTAGTCGTGGAGGGCCTCCTTGACCAGGGAGACCGTCGGAAGGCTCCCGTCGAGCACCGCCGCCACCGGCTGCCAGGCCGCCTCGATGGTGGAGCCATCGACCTCGACCACGCGCGGCGCCGGCGAGTTCAGGGGGACCCAACCGTCGAAGACGATGCGCAGCGAGTGTGCGTCCACCCGCCGTCCGCGCCGCCACGTGTCAGGCAGGTGCAGCGAGTACGTGCGCGAGCCCTCGCCAACGCTCACCGAGAGCCCGGTCTCCTCGTGCACCTCACGCACGACGGCGTCGCGCGGGTCCTCGCCGTGGTCGAGGCCGCCGCCGGGCAGGGTCCAGATCTCGTGTCGCGAGACGTGCGGGGCCAGCCTGCTCAGCAGGATCAGGCCGTCGCGGACGATGACGGCGTACGCCGCCACCCGCTGCACCTGTTGACCCATGCGCCCACGCTATCCAACGTCACCGAAGCGGCCCCCAGGTCGGGGCCACCGCGCTGCCCGGCATCCGGTCCAGCGCGAAGGAGGCGGTGCGCTCGACCGCGTCGCCGCCCAGGTGCGCCGGGTACCACGGGGCGTACTCACCGGGGCGCGGGACATGCTCGGGGAGCCGCTGGAGCTGTTCTTGGACCTCGTGCAGACGGTGACCCAGCTCGCGGGTGGTCCGCACCAGGTCGGCGCCGGGCGGGACTTGCAGCGGCTCGCCGATCCGGACGTCGATGACCCGACCACGGGTGAGGACCGGGCGCGGGAGAGGGGCGTCCAGAGATCGCTTCTGGCCCCAGAGCCGCTGACCGCCCCACACGTTGACCGGGACCAGGGGCGCGCCGATCTCGCGGGCCAGCGCCACCGCGCCCGGCATCAGCGAACGCACGACGTACGCCGCCGAGATACCGGCCTCAGGGAAGACGCAGACGACCTGGTCCTCAGCGAGGAGCCGGCGGGCCTGCAGGTAGGCCGCGGCCGGTGCCTCACGATCCACCGGCACGTGACGCATCGCGTCCATCGCCCGACCGACCGGCGCGGACCCCCAGAC
>JBAVCA010000358.1:0-3065 GCA_049586475.1 Nocardioides sp. | reverse complement strand
GAGTCGATGAAGAAGATCACGCGTGCCATGGAGCTCATCGCTGCCTCGCGCATCATCAAGGCGCAGCAGCGGGCCCAGGCGGCAGCGCCGTACGCCCGTGAGCTGACGCGTGCGGTGTCCGCGGTGGCGACGTACTCCAACGTCGACCACCCCTTGACCAAGGAGGAGGAAAACCCGGTCAAGGCTGCTGTGCTGGTCATCACCAGTGACCGCGGCCTCGCCGGCGCCTACTCCGGGAGCGTGCTCAAGGAGGCCGAGCGCCTCTTCGAGCGACTGCGCTCGGAGGGCAAGGAAGTCGACATCTTCATCGGTGGGCGCAAGGGACAGGCCTACTTCAAGTTCCGCAACCGCCCGATCGTGCAAGCGTGGACCGGGTTCTCCGACCAGCCCTCCTACGAGGTCGCTGCCGAGATGGGGGATGCGCTGATCGCGGCATTCCTCAAGGAGCAGGGCGAGGACGGGGACGTGGACGAGGTCCACGTCGTCTACACCCGGTTCCGCTCGATGCTGGTGCAGGAGCCCACTGCGGTTCGACTGCTGCCCCTCGAGATCATCGAGGGTGAGGCACCGCCGGAGGACACCGAGGCGCTGCCGCTCTACGAGTTCGAACCCTCTCCGGAGTCGGTGCTGGACGGTCTGCTTCCGCAGTACGTCCAGAGTCGGATCTTCTTCGCCCTTCTGCAGGCCGCGGCCTCGGAGCTGGCAGCTCGCCAGAAGGCGATGAAGTCGGCCACCGACAACGCCGAGGAACTGATCAAGAAATACACCCGGATTGCCAACCAGGCGCGCCAGGCCGGCATTACCCAGGAAATCAGCGAGATCGTCGGTGGCGTCAACGCGCTCGCCGATGCCAACGCTGCCAACGACTGAACCCGTGAGTGAGAGAGACATGACAACAACTGTTGAAGAGACCACCACCGGGTCGACCGCCGGCAGCACCGGCCGCGTTGCCCGGGTCACCGGACCTGTCGTCGACGTCGAGTTCCCTGTCGACAACATGCCTGAGATGTACAACAAGCTCGAGGTACCGGTCGAGCTGGGCGGGGAGACGATCACCCTGATCCTCGAAGTCGCCCTGCACATCGGTGACGGGATGGTTCGCGCCATCTCGATGAAGTCCACCGATGGTCTGGTGCGCGGCGCGACCGTCACCGACACCGGCGGCCCGATCTCGGTCCCCGTGGGCGACATCACCAAGGGTCACGTGTTCAACGCGACCGGTGACGTGCTCAACCTCAAGGAGGGCGAGGAGTACGAGGTCAAGGAGCGGTGGGGCATCCACCGCAAGGCTCCTGCCTTCGACCAGCTCGAGTCCAAGACCACCATGTTCGAGACCGGCATCAAGGTCATCGACCTGCTGACGCCCTACGTCAACGGTGGCAAGATCGGCCTCTTCGGTGGTGCCGGTGTCGGCAAGACGGTGCTCATCCAGGAGATGATCGCCCGAGTCGCCAAGGACCACGGTGGTGTGTCGGTGTTCGCCGGAGTGGGCGAGCGCACTCGTGAGGGCAACGACCTCATCGCCGAGATGGAGGACGCTGGCGTCCTCGGACAGACCGCCCTTGTGTTCGGGCAGATGGATGAGCCGCCGGGGACCCGGCTCCGGGTGGCGCTGTCGGCGCTGACGATGGCGGAGTACTTCCGTGACGTCCAGAACCAGGACGTGCTGCTGTTCATCGACAACATCTTCCGCTTCACCCAGGCCGGTTCCGAGGTCTCGACCCTGCTGGGTCGGATGCCCTCCGCCGTGGGTTACCAGCCCAACCTCGCCGACGAGATGGGTCAGCTCCAGGAGCGGATCACCTCGACGCGTGGTAACTCCATCACGTCGCTGCAGGCGATCTACGTGCCGGCCGACGACTACACCGACCCGGCGCCGGCCACGACGTTCGCCCACCTCGATGCCACCACCGAGCTGTCGCGTGACATTGCCTCGCAGGGCATCTACCCGGCGGTGGACCCGCTGACGTCGACGTCCCGCATCCTTGACGCCCAGTACATCGGGCAGGCGCACTACGACTGCGCGATCCGCGTCAAGCGGATCCTGCAGCGCAACAAGGAGCTCCAGGACATCATCGCGATCCTCGGTGTCGACGAGCTGTCCGAGGAGGACCGCATCATCGTCTCGCGGGCCCGTCGCATCCAGCGGTTCCTGTCGCAGAACACCTACGTGGCCAAGCAGTTCACCGGCCTCGAGGGTTCAACCGTCCCGGTCGCCGACACCATCGAGGCGTTCAACAAGATCGCTGACGGTGACTACGACCACGTCGCCGAGCAGGCCTTCTTCATGTGCGGTGGGCTCGACGACGTCGAGGCCAAGTGGGCCAGCATCCAGAAGAGCCTTTGATGGTTGGCGACCTTGGCACAGGCCTGCAGGTCGAGATGGTCGCCGCCGACCGCGTGGTGTGGTCCGGCGAGGCCTCGATGGTCATCGCGCGCACGACCGAGGGTGACCTCGGCGTGCTGCGTGGCCATGCCCCGCTGCTGTCGCTGCTGGTCGATGCTGCCGTCGAGATCACCACGCCGGACGGCGTCGTGCATGCGGCAGTCGACGGCGGGTTCATCTCGGTCGCCGCAGATCGGGTCTCGATCCTCTCTGAGCACGGACTGCTCGCGGAGGAGATCAAGATCGACGAGGTGAAGGCCGAGCTGGAGGCAGCCGAGGGGCTGCCGACCAGCGACGAGCGCGAGATGCGGATTCGTCGCGCGAGCGCTCGGATCCGTGCTGTGGAGAAGGCGTCCTGACCAGAACCCACTAGGGTTCGTGCTCCAAGAGAGGGGTGGGGCGCGTGGCGTGGTGGCAGTGGGTGATCGACGCTGCTGGCGTGCTGCTGCTCCTCGCGGCTCTCTACGGGTTCGCCCTCGTGCTGCGCCGTCGCGTGATCTCGCGCCACGGGGGCACCTTCGAGCTGGCGTTCCGCCCGCGCACCGACCGGGAGGGCCGCGGCTGGGTGCTGGGAATGGGGCGCTACACCGAGGACTCACTCGAGTGGTTCCGTGTCTTCTCCCTCTCGCCCCGGCCCCGGCAGCGATGGCGCCGCGCCGAGCTCGGCTTCGACGGGCGA
>JBAVCA010000357.1:0-6514 GCA_049586475.1 Nocardioides sp. | reverse complement strand
CACTGTGGTTGCGCGACTTCTGGGGCTACGACGCTCGCACCGATCCCTACGCCGTCGCCGAGCGCGAGGTCCGGATCGCCGCGGGCGACGACCCGCTCGGCTGAGGATCGGTCAGCTGCGTCACCCGGGCTCGTTGGGTAAGCAGGCGGGTGTGGCGGGTGGCGGCGAGGGCTAAGCCGGTCAGCCCTTCAGCGGTCGAAGGCCGCGCGCACGTCGGTCTCGTCGAGCCCGTAGTCACCGAGCGAGTAGCGGTGCGAGGGGGCTTTGCCGCCCTGCTTGGACTCCCGGTCGATCTCGCCGACGGCAGCCTCGGCCTGCGGAGAGAAGTCGAGGCCGAACTGCTCGTAGACACCGCGGACCACGCCCATCGGGTCGGCCACGAGGTCGGCGAAGGCCACGTCGGCGAACTGGGCGTCGGGATAGGCCGGCCGGGCGTCGTGAAAGGCGTGATAGGCCCGCGACCACAGGTCGAGCTGCGTGGCGCCGACCACCTCGGGCGTGTACGTCGTGGAGTGCCCGACCGTCGTCTCGGCCGACAGCGAGCAGGACGAGGCGATGCACACGACCGGGTCGCGGTGGGTGTAGACGACGAGCGCATCGGGGTAGACCGTCATCAAGGCGTCGAGCGCAGTCATGTGCGACGGGTTCTTCAGCACCCACCGCTTGTCGGGATCGTTGAGCCCGACGAGCTGGAGGTTCTGCTTGTGACGCGCGTAGGCGTCGGTCCAGTCCTGCTCCTGGAGCCACGCGGTGTAGCGCGGGACGTTCGCCAGCGACTCGTACGAGTTCGACTTGCCCGTCTGACGCAACAGGCGCCAGCACTCCTCGACGGTGGTGGCATCCATGTAGTGGATCCCCATGAAGTCCGGGCTCTCCACGTGGTGCGCCGAGAAGGCGGTCTGCATGGCCTGGAAGATCGGGTCCTCGTCCCAGGTCTCGCGCGGCGGCCGCGGCTGCGGAAACTGGGTGAGCCACATCTCCAGACCCTGCGCCGTCGGGTCGGCGTGCAGGAGCCGGTGCAAGGCGGTCGTGCCGGTGCGGGGGAGGCCCATCACGAAGATCGGCCGCTCGATCGGTACGTCGGCGTGCTGCGGGTGCTCGTCGAAACGGGCCTGGGTGAGGAGCCGTCCGACCAGCGCGCTCTTGACCTCCGAGCGTTGGAAGTAGTTGCCCAGCGGGGTCAGCCCGGCTTCGGGAGAGGCGAGGTCCTCGGCGAGCAGGCGCAGCCCGGCCTCGTGGTCGGTGCCCGGCTCCCAGCCGAAGTCACGCAGCCCGGTGGTGCGTTCGGCCGCTGCGACGATGTCGTCGAACGAGCCGACGTCGGGGCGCGTGCGCGCCATGATGTTGTCGCTCATCGATCAGTCGTGGAACTCGCCGCAGTCGACCGTCAGCATCTGCCCGGTCACCGCCGAGGCCAGGTCGGAGGCGAGGAACAACGTCGCGCGGGCGACCTCTTCGGAGGAGGCGAGCCGCTTGAGGTCGGTGGGAGCGGCCTTGTCGGCGTAGATCTCGTCGTGGGTCTTGCCCTCGACCGCGGCGAGGTAGTCGAAGTAGCCGCGGTTGACGTCCTCGTAGATGTAGGACGGCGCCACGCTGTTGACCCGGATCCCGCGCGGCCCGAGCTCGGTGGCGAGCGAGGACGCGAGGTGCGCGAGGGTGCCCTTCGACAGCTTGTAGCCGGCGTACTCGGGCTGGGAGGAGAACTGCACCGCCGAGTTGAGCATCACGATCGAGCCCTTGCTGGCCGCCAGCGCGTCGGCGAACAGCGCCGCCAGCCGCAGCGGGGCGAAGACGTTGGTCTCGTTGACCGCGGCAAGGTCCTCGATCTTGATCTGGGTGATCGGGTCCATCGGCGGGATCGCGAAGGCGTTGTTGAGCACGCAGTCGACCTTCCCGAACTCCTCGAGCGACTTCTCCACCAGGGCGGCTCGGGAGTCCTCGTCGGTGATGTCGGTCGGCACGACCAGCGCGCGACGTCCGTAGGAGCGCACCACCTCGGCCATCTTCTCCAGGCGAGAGGCGGTGCGGCTGACCAGCACCAGGTCAGCCCCCATCTTGGCGGCCTCCTCACCCAGCGAGCGTCCGAGACCCGGGCCGACGCCGGAGAGCACGATCACCTTGTCCTTGAGCAGCGGTGCTGCTTCGTAGCGCTGCTCGATCGAGGTGTCGTGGGCGGCGGCAAGGCCGAGCTGGGTACTCAAGAGATCATCCTTCGGGCTACGGAGCGTTGCCGTGCGGCGATGCGCGCGGCGTACTCCTCGGTGGTGAGGGGCGTCGTGTGGGGCAGGTGGGCGGCGACCTCGGCGAGCGGCACGACCTGGATCCTCGGACCGTCAGCGTCCTGGGTGAGGTCGCGGGACAGCTGCTGCCAGCGCAGCATCATCGAGCCGGTGCGGTGACCGGTCATCTCGAGCCAGTTGGCGATCGGCTGTCCGTCGTACGGCGGGGTCTGGGCGACGACGAAACGGATGACGCCGTCGGGATCGGTCTCGGCCTGAGCCTTGGTCAGCGAGGTCTGGTGGGTCTCGTAGTCGGTCGAGGCATACCAGTCCGAGCCGATCTGCGCGGCCTGGTAGGTGCAGTCGTCGCACCGCGGGACCGAGATGATCATCGCCTGGTCCTCGGCCAGCTCGTAGTGGCCGATCGAGGATCGTTGCGAGGCCAGGCCGCCGGGGGTCGACTGCGGCGCGGTGAGGGTGTTGACCGGCTCTTGGAACTGGAACCACTTGGGGAACTCGAACCAGGTCAGGATCGAGCCGGTCAGCGAGCGAGCGGCCACCTCGTACTTCTTGGCCAGCGTCTTCTCGCTCAGCGCCTTGGCGGGCTGGCCGACGGTGTCGGGGCGCTCGATGGTGATGCTGCCTCGCTCCTCGGTGTCCCAGTCGCAGAACACCTCGCGCACGATCATCGTCTTCGCGCCAGGCTCGGCGGTGTAGGTGAACTCGAAGGTGCCGTCCTCGGCGATGTCGAGCTCGCGATCGTCGAAGGCCATCAGGGACGTCGCGGCGGAGGTCGCCGAGTAGGAGCCGCCCATGACCTGGAAGGACAGGTCGGCGCTGGTGCCGCGCTTGCCGCGCACCACGTAGGTGACGCCCTCGCGCAGGTAGGCGTTGAAGTAGATGGCGTCCGGGTTGTCCAGGCCCTGCCGGGAGAACTGGTGGGTCGGGTTGATGAACAGCGGTCGGTCGAGGTCGTGGTCGAAGGCCATCTGCATCGCCATCCGGATCCGCCCGGCGAGGTAGTCGTAGCCCTCGAGGCGGTCGGCCTCGGTGCGGATGAACGGCGCGTTGGCGATCAGCTCCTCCGCCTCCGCGATCGCGTCCTGCAGGGGCTGGGTGAGGTTGAGGGACTCAGACATGCCGCCCACCTCGCGGCTCGAGCGGGCCTCGCGGCCGGGCGTGGTGCGCGGCCACGTCAGCCATTGACCTGAGCGATGATCGACTCGCCATAGGCGTTGAGTGCGGCGATTTTCTTCTCCAACGGCTCGGGGTCCGCGCCCATGATGTAGGGCACGCGGAAGCCGACGATGCAGTCGGTGACGCCCTTGTCCTCGAGGCGCTTGACCCCGTCGACGGAGTAGGCGTCGTAGGAGATGACGTGCACCTCGAAGTCGTCGCGGGTGTCGCCCTCCTCGGTGCGGATCTCGGCGAGCCGCGTGAGCAGCCGGTCGAGCTCCTCGCCGTCGCCGCCGGCGTGCATCCACCCGTTGCCCTTGCGCACCGCACGGCGTAGGGCGGCGTCGGCGTGCCCCCCCACGAGCAGCGGGATCGGCTCGGTGGCTCCGGGACACTGCTTGAGCTCGTCGATGGTGAAGAACTCGCCCTCGTAGCGGAAGTACTCCCCGGTGGTGAGGCCCTTGAGGATGTCCATGCACTCGTCCATCCGCTTACCGCGCTTGGCCCAGTCGACCCCCAGGGCGGTGAAGTCCTCGGGCCATGGCGACAGCCCGACGCCCAGACCGAGGCGGTTGCCGGACAGGTAAGCGAGCGAGGAAGCCTGCTTGGCGACCAGCACCGGAGGGCGGATCGGAAGCTTGAGCACGAACGGCGTCAGCCGCAAGGTCGTGGTGTGGGCGAAGAGGTGCGCGCAGAGGATCATCGTCTCGATGAACTCCTTGCCATCGAGGAACGCCCGATCGCCGGTGTCGGTGTAGGGATAGGTGGAGTCCGACTCCTTGGGATAGATCAGGCTGTCGGCCACCGTCATCGACGTGTAGCCCGCAGCCTCCGCTGCTTGGGCCAGCGGGGCGTAGTACGAGACGTCGGTCATCGCCTCGGCGTAGGTGAACCTCATGGCAGCACACTAGAACGTGTTCCAGTTTTGTGCCACAGTTGAGCCCGTGGACCTCCAAGAGATCAGCGACCGGATCGAGCTGGCCGACGTGGTGACGCGCTATGCGCGCGCGATCGACCTCGGAGAGTGGGACCTGCTCGACACTGTCTTCACTGCCGATGCGGCCATCGACTACACCGAGTCGGGCGGGATCGCCGGCGGCTTCGCCGAGGTGAAGCCGTGGCTGGCCGAGATGCTACCGGCGTTCTTCCCGCGGCGGATGCACACGATCGGCCAGGTGGAGGTCGTCTTCGACGGCTCCGACGATGCCGCGGTAACGGCCTACTTCGACAACCCGATGCCGATGCACGACGGCGCGGGGGGCGAGAAGATCGTCGAGCTGGGCGGCCGCTACCACCACCGGATGGTGCGGACACCTGATGGATGGCGCAGCCGGCAGCTGCACGAAGAAGTCGTGTGGAAACGCGGCCTGTGATGCCCGGCGAGATGACTCCCGAGGAGATCGACAAGCGCAAGAAGGCGCTGGCGAGTCCGGTCACGGCGAAGATCATCAAGTACGGCGCCAAGGCCCAGGTGAAGGTCTTCCGCCTCACCAACGGCCGCATCGGCAACACCTGGCGCATCGGGGCGGGCTGGAAGAAGCCGGTGCCGACCCTGCTCCTGGACCACGTAGGTCGCAAGTCCGGAACGGTATTCACCACGCCACTGCTCTACCTCGTCGACGGCGACGACCTGGTGGTCGTGGGTTCTCAGGGCGGCTTGCCCAGGGACCCGCAGTGGGTGGCCAACCTGCGGGCGACCCCGGACACCACCGTGCACCTCAAGGGCGAGCGCCGCGCGGTGCGCGCCCACGTTGCCGAGCCTGACGAGCGCGACCGGCTGTGGCCGCTGCTGCTCGAGCTGTACGCCGACTTCGCGACCTACCAGACCACGACCGACCGGGTGATCCCCGTGGTGGTGCTCTCCCCGCGTTGAACCCTCACCGTTTGGCGGGCCCGCCGCGGCGCGCCACAATGGGTGCGTGATCGACGACGAGCTCCAGCCCGACCCCGGCCCGCGCGAGGAGCGTCCGGTCCTGGCGGGCCTGGTGGCGTTCGTGGCTGTCATCGTGCTGGTCGGCGCGGTCGTGAGCGGCGGCGCGCTGGTCGCGAGCAAGGCGTTGGGGCTCTCCGACGGGGGCGCTATCGACACCAGCAGCTCCGAGCAGGAGACGCTCTTCCTGCCCAAGCCATCGGAGACCGAGGACGCCGGCGACCCCTCCATCACGCTGCCGGCGCAGCCGGAGCCCAAGAAGCCGAAGAACAACAAGTCCGCTCGCGAGCCCGCCCCGCAGGAGCTGATCACGCTCCGCGCTGCGCAAAGTGCGGTGGGTCCGATGGAGCCGATCGACCTGACCGGCGAATATCCCGCGGGCGAGGGTGCGATCCTGCGCGTCCAGCAGTTCGAAGGCGGGAAGTGGAGTGACTTCCCCGTGACCGCGCCGGTAGGCGGTGGCACCTTCTCCACCTTCATCCAGACCGGAGCCATCGGACTCAATCGCTTCCGGATGATCGACACCGACACCGGCGAGACGTCAAACGAGGTCAAGGTCCAGATCGGCTGACCTGCCCCTCAGCAAGAGGTCAGGTATGCGTACTCATGCGCAGCCGAACCCCTGGGGCCACAGTGAGGTCATGACTACCTCCGGATCTCTGCGACGCCTCGTCGTGACCACCACCCTCGGCTCCTTCTCGATCGCCGCGCTGCTCGGCGTCCTGGCGCTGCTCGGCAGCGGCGACTTCGGCGAGGGCCAGGCTCGTGTCCTGGGCACCACCCTGCTCGTCGGCCTGACCAGTGTCGCGGTGCTGTGCTACCTGGCGACCTCGGAGACCGCCTTCCAGCCGGTCGGCGTCCTGGGCGGGCTCACCGTCCTGGTCCCCCTGTTCGCCGGACTGTGGCTGATCTGGGCCGGCTACCCCAGCGGTGACTCCGACGCCGTGTGGCGATCCTTCACGGTGGGCATCGTCGTCGCCGCGACCCTGGCTCAGGCCTCGTTGCTTCTTGGCTTGGTGGGTGCGCGACGCCCGCTACGGCCGCTCCTGCTCGCCACCCTGGCGTTCGCGGCCCTGCTGGGCGCCCTGGTGTCGGCCGTCATCCTCGGCGGCGACGTAGGTGGTGGGCTGCTGCGGATGATCGGGATCGTGGCGATCCTCGACGTGCTCGGCACGGTCGTCGCGATCGC
>JBAVCA010000356.1:0-2202 GCA_049586475.1 Nocardioides sp. | reverse complement strand
CCGTCGTTGAAGTACTTGATCGTCAGATCGATGGCGGCGAGGAAGTCCTCTTCGGAGCCGATGTCGTTGATCGCGACCTGGGGCGCGTTGTCGTCATAGCTGGAGGGAAGAGGGAAGGAGAGGGTGGATGTCATAAGGGAGATGATTCCTTGGTGGGCAGAAGTTGTCTGGACGCGCTTGAGGTCCGGTTTCGCTACCCCGACAGCGTTCGATGACGATCTATCAGAACAGCGAGCCATGGTCCGCTTCGGATGGGTCCCGGCAGACAACAGGCGCAATGTCCGAGAATACGCCGTGTCGACCGGAAGCGTCCAACTGAGCCACACGCATACCATTGGGCACACTGGGTACGCCCAGGATGGCTCCGCAGGGCATGCGTGCCGAAGGAGCGGAGCCGCTCTCCCCGACCCTCCCCTTGGTCTCCGTCGAGATCAGATGAACGGAGCTCCCCGTGTCCTCGAAGTCGCAAGATCACCCTCAACCCGATTCGCGCGGCCGCAGGGCACGCGGCGCACGGCGTTTCGTTGCCCCCGTGGCCGGCGTCGCGGCTGCCAGCATGATCGTCAGTGTCGGCGGAGTTGCCCTGGTGAACTCGTCCTCGGCTGCCGCGCCGTTCTCGATCAGAAACTTCAGCGCCGGCTCTACCTCGGGCGTGCTCGACCTCCAGGTGCTTGCCGCGATGGGCCTCAGCGCCGGTGACGTCAGCCTGTCTGATGCAGTGGGCACCACCGACCGGCAGAGCCCCAAGCGGTCTGCTGCGTCGGCCACCAACCTGGACGGGACGTTGGTCACCCAGCTCCCCTTGGGCGGCATCTTGTCCTCCACCGAGCAGTTTGCCCCACCGGACAATGCGGCCCCTGCGACTGCCGACATCATCGAGAGCACCGAGACCCCACTGCTGACCCTTGGCGTATCGAACACCTCCGCCTTGGCTCGCTGGATCGACGACAGCACCTGCGTCGACGGCCCCCTCACTCGCTCGCGGGTGAACACCGCCGAAGCCAGGATCCTGCCGATCCCGGACACCTCCGGTGACTTCTTGGTCGACATCCCCGAAGCCGTGTCCGTCACGCAGACCACCGAGCTCGTCCCGATCCCTGCATCGACCTCTCGCCTGGTCCAGGCCCGCGCTCGCGGCTCGCTCGCTCAGCTGAAGCTGCTCGGACAGATCTCGGTGGACGTCGTCAGCCCCCCGGTCCTGACCGCCACCACGAACGGCAAGCCAGGCGGCGCAGCGGTGACGTACACCGCCCCGGCAGTGACCGTGACGGTGCCTGGTGCACCCCCGACCACCCTGCCTGCCGACGGATCGCCGGTCGACTTCGAGTCCCCGGACAACCCGTTGCTCGGCGTCGAGCTGAGGATCGGACAGGTCAGGAACAAGGTCGAGAAGCCCGACGGCACCACGGCAAGCGCCACAGCGGCCGTGCTCAAGGTCAAGCTGTCCGCACTGTCGGCCATCGGCGATGGCGGCATCACCCTGGCCAAGCTCGACCTCTTCCCGATGTCCGTGGCTGCCAACGCCCCCGACGGCGCCATCTTCTGCCCCACCCCTACCCCTCCGACTCCGACTCCGACTCCGACCCCGACGCCCACGCCCACCCCGCCGGGACCGACGCCGTCCCCCAGCCCGAGCCCGAGCCCGACGCCCCCGCCCTGCGGTGGAGCCGGCTCAACGGACTTCGACAACGACGGCTTGACCGGACTCGAGGAGACCAGCGGATCTCGTAACCCCTACGGCAACGAGCCCACCGACCCATGCAGAGCCGACTCTGACGGCGACGGCGTCGAAGACGGCGACGAGGTCTTCGGGTCCAAGGTCAACGACGTCGTCATCGACTGCGACCGCAACAAGACCCCGATCGGAACGGTCATCACCGACCCCAACGACAGGGACAGTGACAACGACCGACTCTCCGACGGCAAGGAGATCAACGGCTTCACCATCAAGCAACGGGTCTACACCAGCAAGGACCGCACCCGCGCCCGCAGCTACGTGATCGGCAAGGTCCACACCAACCCGCTGCGCAAGGACACCGACAGCGACGGAGTCAGGGACCGCGACGAGAAGCGCGGCACCAAGAACAAGAAGTACAACAAGGACAAGTCCGACCCCCGCAACTGCGACACCGACCTCGGCGGCAACAAGGACGGCAAGGAGATCCGCAAGGGATCCAACCCCTCCGACCGCGCCTCGTCCCC
>JBAVCA010000355.1:0-4166 GCA_049586475.1 Nocardioides sp. | reverse complement strand
GCGACCGCGCTCGAGGACGCCAACGCCATGGTCGGGCACATGATCAACGACCTGATGTCGGCCCAGGACGAGATCCGCAACATCTACAAGGTCGGCCTCAACACGAGCCGCCTGCTGATGGCGCTGGGCGACGTGGTCTGTGCTTGGCTGCTGCTGCGCCAGGCCGACGTCGCCCTGGAGAAGCTCGGCGGCGACGTCGGCAAGGACCAGGCCTTCTACGAGGGCAAGGTGGCCGCCGCCCAGTTCTTCGCGCAGTACAACCTGCCGAAGATCAGCGCCGAGCGCGTCATTGCCGAGGGGATCGATCTCTCGCTGATGGACCTCGACGAGGCCGCGTTCTGATCGCTGTCTGACCACCGGCACCAGTGCTGGCACCGCCCGCTCTCCCTCTACGGGACGGCGGGCGGTGCTGCGTCCGGGGCGGGTCGGGTCGGGCCGGGGAGAGCCCTACCGTTGACCCGTGCTCTCCCCCGTCCTCATGTCCGCGGCAACCGGTCTGGTGACCGGACTGGTCCTGATCGTTGCTATCGGCGCGCAGAACGCGTTCGTGCTGCGCCAGGGGCTGGCCCGCCGACACGTGGGGGCCGTCGTGGCCGTCTGCGCCCTCTCGGACCTGGTCCTGATCCTCGCCGGCGTCAGCGGCATCGGCGCGATCATCGACAACGCCGGTTGGGTGATCGACGTCGTCCGCTGGGCAGGGGTCGCCTTCCTGACCTGGTACGGCGTCAGGTCGTTGCTGCGCGCCCGGCACCCCGGCACCCTGGAGGCCGCCCGTGGGGACCGGCTGACCCTGCGGGCCGCTGTCGCCCAGGCGGTCGCACTCACCTGGCTCAACCCGCACGTCTACCTCGACACCGTGCTGCTCCTCGGCTCTATCGCCCAGGCCGATGCCGCACCGTGGTGGTTCGCCGCAGGGGCCGGCACCGCGAGCCTGCTGTGGTTCACCGGCCTCGGGTACGGCGCGCGGCTCGCGCACCGGCGCCTGTCGACGCCGCGAGCCTGGCAGGTGCTCGACGTCCTGATCGGCATGACGATGCTGGCCATCGCGGTGCGCCTCGCCCTCGGCACCACCTGAGACCCCACTCGAGACCCCGCTCGAGACCCCGCTTGAGACCGGGTCGCGAGTGTCCCAACCGACGCTACGCTCGCGCCATGGTGATCGATCTCCCCGACCCCACGGTGTCCCGGCGCGCCCTGCTCGCCTCCACCAGCGGACTCGGCGCTGTCGCCGTGCTGGGCACCGGGACGAATGCGATCGCGCTGCCGGTAGGCCCCCACCGAGCCCGGTTCCTGGCGGCTGCTGAGCTCGCCACCCTGCGCGGTGTCGTGGACCGAGTGGTCCCCGGACGACCCGAGGACACCGTCGACGGCGCGGTGACAGCCCGGGTGCACCACGCCATCGACTCGCTCCTGGGCGCCTTCGACACCGACCCACCTCGCATCTACGCCGGCGGCCCTTTCTCCCTGCGCGGCGGCGCCAAGGTCAACCACTTCGCCGACTTCATCGAGCTCGACGAGTACGAGCGTCTGGCCTGGCGCCTGCGCCTGCACGGCTCTCGCGGTCGCGCGCGGCTCGAGCGCAATGGTCCGACCCCGGGCTTTCGACGCGTCTACCGACTGGGGCTGCGGCGACTGGAGGCGAGCGTGCCGGGCTTCGCCACCCTTCCCGGACCTGCCCGAGATCTGGCACTTCGCTCCAGCAACGACCCGGCCGTGCTGGCGATGCTCGACGTCGCGGTGCCGCACACCTTCGAGTTCCTCTTCGGCGCTCCCGAGTACGGCGGCAACCACCGGCAGAGTGGCTGGAAGGCGATCGGCTTCGACGGCGACCGGCAGCCGCGGGGCTACACCCGCCGAGAAGTCACCGACCCCGAGACCGAGCTGTTGCCGGTGCTCGACGTACCACTCTCCGACCTGTTCGGGGACTCGCTGCCGCTGGTGGCCCTGGCCTCCTCCGAGGCCGCGCACGGCATCCGTGCGCATGCGGCGAACAGCTATGCCGCAGGACAGTCCGAGGTGCAGTCGCTGGTCGAGGCCCTACGACGAGGAGCGTCCGGCCCGGACACCGACCTCGCTGCGCTGCGTGCGCTGACGCGACGGATCCTCGACGCCGCGCGGAGCGGGGAGACGTCATGAGCAAGCACGCCGTCGTGATCGGCTCCGGGGCCGCCGGGTCGGTGGTCGCCTGGGAGCTCGCTCAGCACGGCTGGGACGTCACGATCCTCGAACGCGGCCGCAACCTGCGCCCGGGCCTCGGCCGACGTCCCAGCGACGAGCTGGACACCCACTACGGAAGCGACGAGATCAAGAACGCGCGCGGTTTCGGCTTCCCCGACGCTGAGCTGGAGCCCTACACGACCCGCACCCAGGCCGAGGCCGCCCAGGGGGTCGCCCGCTCCGCCACCGGCGCCCTGGGCCAGCTCGGGGCTGCCGTCGGCGGCACCTCGCTCCACTACAACGCCAAGACCCCTCGCTTCTGGAAGCAGGACTTTCACCAGCGATCCGCCCTTGGTCCCGTCGCCGGCGCCCAGGTCGCCGACTGGCCGATCGCCTACGACGACCTCGAGCCGTTCTACGACGAGGTGGAGTACCAGCTCGGCGTCCAGGGCGACCGCGCGGCGATGCCGGAGCGGACGCTTCGGCAGGCGCCGCGTCGTCGCGACTTCGTGCAGGGCCCCAACCCCACCGGCTACGCCGCCTCACTGCTGGGCGAGGGCGCCGAGCGGCTTGGCTTCGAGCCCTACCCGCTCCCGGCCGCGGTGAACTCCCGCACCTTCCAGGGGCGCCCCGCCTGCAACTCCTGCGGCTTGTGCTCCGGCTTCGGCTGCCCCATCAACGCACGCGGCGACGCGCTCGTCTCCTACCTCAACCCGGCCCTACGCACCGGACGGGTGCGCGTGATCGACCGCGCCTGGGTGCACCGGGTCCAGACCTCGAGGGACGGGCGCCGGGCAACCGGCGTGCTGTGGCGCGACGTGCGCGGCCGCCAGCGCCGGACGCCGGCGAGCACCGTCATCCTCGCCGGGAGCCCGATCAACACTGCGCGGCTGCTGCTGCTCTCGGCCAATGACAAGCATCCGCGCGGCCTCGGCAACCGCTCGGACCAGGTGGGACGCAACATGATGTTCCACAACTTCACCCAGGCGGCAGCCTTCTTCCCCCGCAACGTCCAACCGCTCCGTGCGCAGTCCACGACACTGGCGGTCGACGACCTGGTCGGCCCGTTCACCGGCCCTGAGGTCCGGGCACTCGGGGTCCCGTACGTCGCCGGCGGCGTCGTCCAGGTCGGCTCGGGGGCACCGCCTGTCGAGGGGGCCAAGCTGCTCGCCGACCTGGTCGGCTACGGGGCACCGGTCAAGCAGATCCTCAAGGTCGGGCTCCACGCGGGAGTCGCCGCCTCACAGCTGGTCCACCAGGACCTCCCCCAGGAGCGCAATCGCGTCGACCTCGATCCCAAGGTCCGCGACTTCCTGGGCAATCCCTCGGCGCGGATCACCTACTCCCCGCATCGACACGAGCAAGCCGCAGCGATCCTGCTCGGGGCCCGCCTGGAAGCCATGCACGCCCTGGCACCCGGCGCGACCGGGGCGATCATCCTGCCGTTCCCGCTCCTCAACGAGGGGATCACCTACACCGCCCACCTCGCAGGCACCGCGCGGATGGGCGCCGATCCGCGCACGTCGGTCTGCGCCCCGTCCGGCCGGATGCACGAGCTCGACAACGTCTACGTCGCCGACGCCTCGACCTGGCCGACCTATCCCGGCTTCAACCCCACCCTGACCATCATGGCCAACGCCCAGCGCATCGCCCGCCGGTTGGCCACCCGTCCCGGCGAGTAGGAGACCCACATGTGCCACGCCTGCACCCCCCTCGCGCGCCTGAGCACCACCGGCAACCCGACTGGCACCCCGACTGGCACCCCGACTGGCATCAGCCGCCGCGCTCTGCTGGCCACCGGAGCAGGCGTCCCGCTCCTGACTGCCGGGGCTGCGGGTGCGGTCGGTGCTCCTCGAGCCGCCCGACGGCTCCAGGTCGGCGGGCGACGAGCGAAGGTGCTCGTCTTCACACGTACCAACGGCTACCGCCACGACTCCATCCCGGACGCCATCGACGCGATCACCGCCCTCGGGCAGCGCCACGGGTTCGGGGTGGTGGCGACCGAGGAC
>JBAVCA010000354.1:0-5084 GCA_049586475.1 Nocardioides sp. | reverse complement strand
GTGCAGGCGGGTGCCGGCGTGGTCTGGCACGCCCGACCCGGCGACGCCGTCACGGCCGGCGAGCCGCTGTTCACCCTGCTGACCGACGAGCCGGCGCGTTTCGAGCGGGCTCTGCGCTCGCTCGAAGGCGGGTACGACATCGGGTCAGGAGACGACTTCATCCCGACCCCGCTCGTGATCGGCCGAGTGGGATGAGCCCGGCGGTGCCACGGGTGGTGCTCGCCACGTTCTGTCTGTGCCCCGAGGGTGAGTTCGGCGGCGAGCAGCTGGTGGACGCGCTCGAGCGGCGCGGGGTGGACGCGTCGTGGAGCTCGTGGGACGACCCCACGGTGGACTGGGCAGGTGCCGACCTGGTTGCCGTCCGCGCGACCTGGGACTACCAGCGGCGGCTGCCAGCCTTCCGGTCGTGGTGGGAGCGAGTGGAGGCAACAACGGCCTTCCTCAACGGTCCCCGGGCCTTCGCCTGGAACGTCGACAAGCGCTACCTGGGCGAGCTGGAAGGCGCTTCCGTGCCCACGGTCCCCGGGGTGGTCGTGGACGACGACGACCTCCTGGGCGGGCTCACCGAAGCGCTCGCCCGCTGGGGGAGCGTGGTCCTCAAGCCCTGCATCGGCGCGGGGGGTGTCGGCGTGGTGGTCGTCGAGAGTGTCGAGGACTGGTCGCTCGCCGGGCTCACCGCGGGGCCCTGGCTCGCCCAGCCGCTGGTCGCCTCGGTCCGCACCCGAGGCGAGTCCTCGGTCATCGTGCTCGGCGGCAGAGCGGTCGCCCAGGTCGACAAGGTGCCCAGCAGCGGGGAGGTGCGGGTGCACGAACAGCACGGCGGCACCAGCCGTGCGGTGCCCGTGGACCCGGAGGTCGGCGACCTCGCCCACGCCGCGGTGGCCGCGGCCGAGAGGATCCTCGGCGACCCCCTCGACTACGCCCGCGTTGACCTGCTCGAGCTGGACGGACGTCTGGTCGTGAGCGAGCTCGAGCTCATCGAGCCCGGTCTCTACCTGGACCTGGTGCCGTCGGTCGCCGAAGCCTTCGCAGACACCGTGCTGCGCCGGCTGGACCGGCTGGACGACTAGCCCAGGAGCAGCACGACGGTCTCGGCGACGCAGGCCGGCTTGGACTCGTCCTCGATCTCGATGACGTGCTTGAGCGTGACCTGCTTGCCGGCCGGGAGGTCGTCACAGGCGGTGAGAGTGATGGTGGAGCGCACCCGCTTGCCGACGAGCACCGGGTGAGGGAAGCGCACCTTGTTGACGCCGTAGTTCAGCTTGGCGCCGGGAGTCTCGAAGGCGAAGATCGTCACCCCGAGGAACGGGATCAGCGACAGCGTCAGGAAGCCGTGGGCGATCGTTCCCCCGAACGGGCCGGAGGCTGCCTGGTCCTCGTCGACGTGGATCCACTGGTGGTCCCCGGTGGCGTCGGCGAAGGTGTTGACACGGTGCTGCTCGATGGTGAGCCACTCGCTCGTGCCGAGCTCCTCACCCACCGCGGCGGCGACGTCGTCGAAGGTCGTGAAGGTACGCATGCAGACTCCTGTGCTCCGAGGGCAAGTGGTTGGATGGCGTCATGGAACCTACACGCGAACAGGTGCGACAGGCGCCGAAGGTCCTGCTCCACGACCACCTCGATGGCGGGCTTCGCCCGACCACGATCGTGGAGCTCGCCGCGGAGATCGGTCACCCGCTCCCGGCCCCCGACGCGGAATCTCTCGGTCGTTGGTTCGTCGAGTCCGCAGACTCGGGCTCCCTCGAGCGGTACCTGGAGACCTTCGACCACACGGTCGCGGTCATGCAGACTGCGGCTGCGCTGACCCGGGTGGCCCGGGAGTGCGTCGAGGACCTGTCGCAGGACGGGGTGGTCTACGCCGAGGTGCGCTACGCCCCCGAGCAGCACGTCTCCGAGGGGCTGAGCCTCGACGACGTCGTCGCAGCGGTTCAGGCGGGCTTCGACGAGGGCGTCGCCGCAGCCGCCTCAGCGGGACAGCCGATCGTCGTGCGCCAGCTGCTGACCGCGATGCGCCACCAGGCTCGCTCGATGGAGATCGCCGAGCTGTCGATCGCCTGGCGCGAGCGAGGGGTCGCCGGTTTCGACATCGCGGGGGCCGAGGCCGGGTACCCGCCCACCCGCCACCTCGACGCCTTCGAGTACCTGCAGCGGGAGAACTCGCACTTCACCATCCACGCCGGTGAGGCCTTCGGCCTGCCGTCGATCTGGCAGGCCCTGCAGTGGTGCGGTGCCGACCGGCTCGGGCACGGCGTCCGGATCATCGACGACGTCACCGTGCACGACGACGGCACCGTGGAGCTCGGCCGGCTGGCGTCCTACGTCCGGGACAAGCGGATCCCGCTCGAGCTGTGCCCGGCATCCAACGTGCAGACCGGCGCGGCAGCCTCGGTGGCCGAGCACCCGATCGGGCTGCTCACCCGGCTCCGGTTCCGGGTCACGGTCAACACCGACAACCGGTTGATGAGCGGAACCTCGATGACCAGCGAGATGTTCTCGCTGGTGGAGGCATTCGGGTATGACGTAGACGATCTGCAGTGGTTCACGGTCAATGCGATGAAGTCGGCCTTCCTGCCCTTCGACGAACGCCTGGCGATCATCGACGACGTGATCAAGCCCGGGTACGCCACTCTCCGCGGCTGAGGTCGTGCGGACGTCATGAGGTCGCCATGCTGATCACCAACCACGTGCTCTCCGGAGCACTGGTCGGGGCAGCGTGTCCGGGCGAGGCGTCGGCCTTCGCGCTCGGGATTGCTTCGCACTTCGTCCTCGACAGCGTGCCGCACTGGGGGGACGAGGCGATCTTCCTCCGCGTGGCCGTGGTGGACGGCCTGATCGGCCTGGCAGCGATGGGCGCGATCACCGCGGCGACATCGGCCGAGCACCGCAAGCGGGTCGTCGCCGGCATGCTGGGCGCGTGCGCGCCCGACGCCGACAAACCCAGCGAGCTGTTCTTCACGCGCTCGCCCTACCCCGTGGCTCTCGACGACTGGCACAAGCGAATCCAGCGCGAGTCACCTCGGCGCATGCCGCAGGAGGTCATCGTGGCTGCGGTGGGCGCCCTGCTGGTGCGGCACGTCCTGCGGGCTTTCCCACGGGCTTTTCCACGGACTTTTCCACGGGGCTGATCGTGAACCACGGAAGGGGCCACCCGGCCTCCCGCAGCCGCGAGCGGGTGAAGTCCTCGCGCGGGAGACGCACGACGGTGCCCTGCCCCGGCTGGTAGCACGGCAGCGCCTCGCTCGTCTCGCCTCCCTCGTGAAGAACGAGCAGCACGTGACGCGGCAGCGACCTGCTGCCGACGTACAAGACGCCCCCGGTGGCGGCGAGCCGGTCGAAGGCAGCGCCGCGCGACCAACGGGCGAGTCGGACCGAGTGCCTGACTCCCGTGAGCCGGTCGAGCTCGCGTCGCACCGCCCAGGGTGGGGTCCCGAGAGCACGTGGCCACGGCAGCTGCCAGCGACCTGCGTCGCGGGTCCGAGTCAGGCGGCGGTGGCAGGCGAGGACCTCGGCACGGAAGCCTGCCGGAGTCAGGACTGCACCGTCCCGCACCAGCCGGGCCATCACCAGACTCGCCGCGCCGCACGAGCGTGGGTCGGGCTGGCGCAGACCGAGCGTCAGGGGGTTCACGCGGGGGTGCCGGCCACCAGTCGGGCCACGTCCTGGAGGGCTCTGGAGTTGCTGACCGGACGGCAGCCGAGCTCCACCGCGTGCGCGACCACCTCGCGCTGGGCGCGCATCAGCGCCAGGCCCCGGGTCAGCAGCACCAGGGGCGGTTTGCGGTGCTCGCGCAGGTCACGCATGAGCCGGCGCCAGAAGGTGATGGCCGGGTGCTGGTGGAGGCAGAGGGCGTCGGCGAGCAATCCCGCCTCGCGGGCTCGCGGCACGACTTCCTGGGCGAAGATCCCGTCCGCCACGAAGTAGGTCGCGCCATCGAGGTCGAGGTGCTGCACACCAGTCCGACCGTTGCGGGAGATCTCGTAGACCGGGACGTCGGCGGCGCCCGTGCGGCACAGTGACTCGAGCGCCGTGAAGGCGTCGTCCCGGTGCCAGGAGTCGGGGTGGTCCCAGTCGACGAGGCCGGCGTTGGCGCCCTCCGCGATCTGCGGGAGGGAGGGGTCGCCGCCGTCCTTGTAGAAGTCGTCGAGCCGGAGCACCGGCAGGCCGGTGCGCTCGGCCAGCCGCGACTTGCCTGATCCGCTGGGTCCGGCGATGACGATCACTCTCGCCCGCACCCCGGGGGTCATGAGTGGCTCAGACTCCCATCGGGTGCCACACGGTCTTGATCTCGACGAAGTCAGTCATCGTCGTCATCGACGGGGGCGCGCTCCAGTCGGGCTCGGCGGCCGGGGCTCGGCGCACTCGCTTGAGGTTGTCAGCAGCTGCGACCTCCAGCTCGGTGGCCAGCTCCGGCTCGCCCGCGATGCCGACGAGGTCGATGGCGTTGACGTCCATGTGTGAGGCCAACCAGGGAGCGACGGTGGCTGCCGACCCGGTGAGCAGGTTGACCACACCACCGGGAACGTCGGAGGTCGCGAGCACCTCGGCGAACGTCACCGCGGGGAGCGGGCGTTCGAAGGAGGAGACCACGACCGCGGTGTTGCCCGTGACGATGACCGGCGCGATGACCGAGACCAGGCCGAGCAGGGAGGAGTTCTGCGGGGCCAGCACCGCGACCACACCGGTGGGCTCGGGGGTGGAGAGGTTGAAGAAGGGGCCGGCCACGGGATTGGCGTTGCCGACCACCTGGGTGAGCTTGTCGGCCCACCCGGCGTACCAGACCAGACGGTCGATCGCGGCGTCGAGCGCAGCGTTGGCGCGGGCCGCGGTCAGTCCCTCGGACTGCTGGAGTGCCGCCACGAACTGCGGCCGGCGGTCCTCCATGAGCTCGGCCACCCGGTAGAGGATCTGGGCCCGGTTGTAGGCGGTCCGGCTCGACCAGGAACCGAAGGCCTTGCGCGCGGCGACCACGGCGTCGCGGGCGTCCTTGCGGGAAGCCAGGGCGGCGTTGGCCACGAATCGTCCCTTCGCGTCGTTGACGATGTAGGAGTAGCCCGACTCCGAGCGGGGGAAGGCTCCGCCGATGT
>JBAVCA010000353.1:0-15093 GCA_049586475.1 Nocardioides sp. | reverse complement strand
CGACGACGGTCTTGCCGACCCCGGGGCCGCCGGAGATCGACACGACTCCCTTGCCGGGAGCCCGGATGGCCTGGTCCTGCTCGGCCTGGATCGTGGCGACGATCGAGTGCATCGTGCGGTCGCGGGCTCGGGACAGCTGGGCCATCAGGGCGCCCTCGCCCATGATCGGCAGGTCGTTGGTGTTGCCCTCGGCATCGAGGAGCTCGTCCTCCACCCCGAGGACCGTCGTGCCCAGCGAACGCAGCACCCGCCGGCGGACGACGTTCTGCGGGGTCGCCGCCGTGGCCTGGTAGAACACTGCCGCCGCGGGGGCGCGCCAATCGATCAGCAGTGAGTCCCGATCGGCGTTCCGCAGTCCGATCCGACCGACGTAGCGCGGCTCGGGATCGAGCTCGGGGCGCAGGTCCAGCCTCCCGAAGACGAGGCCTTCGTGAGCGGCGTCGAGCTGGGCGATCCGCTTGGCAGCCTGGAACACCATGGCGTCGCGCTCGACGAGGCCACCCTCGTGTCCGAGACGACCCCGCTCGTGACCTTCCCGGGCGAGCTCGTGGGCGGCTTTGCCCGCATCGGCGAGCTGCCGGTGGACGCGGTCGACGAACTCCTGCTCGCGAGCAATCTCCTGCTCGACCAGCTCTTCACTCACGCTTGGGCCCCCGGGGGTCGTGCTCGGTCTCGTGCTGCCAGAAGTGGCAAACGTCTACTCTACAAAGTCCTCCGGAGGGACCCACCACGTCGGGCCACCGCTGGAGATCGTGCCCCGCGTCCTCAGCGTGGTCGCGAGAGGAACGCGGCCATGGCTTCCTTGGCTTCCGGCGAGGCGAAGAGCCGTGCCGAGAGCTCAGCCAGGTCGTCGCGCTGGGCGTCGATCCGGGCCACGAGGTCACGCGCCAAGAGCGCCTTCGTCTCGCGCAGGCCCTGGCCCGACCCGGTCGCCAAGGAGGAGGCGACCTCGGCGACCCGCTCGTCGAGAGCATCGATCGGGACCGCCTCGGTGACCAGACCGATCCGGGCGGCCTCCGCGCCGCCGAAGACTTCCCCCGTCAAGAAGGTGTACGCCGCGGCACGCGAAGTGAGCCGGGGCAGCACGGTCAACGAGATCACCGCCGGGGTCAGGCCCAGCTTGACCTCGGTGAGCGCAAAGGACGCCTCCTCGGCAGCGATCACGATGTCGCAGGCCGCCACGAGCCCGATGCCACCGGCGCGCACCGGGCCGGCGACCCGTGCCACCACCGGCTTCGGGGACGTCACGATCGCACGCATGACGTCGACGATCGCGTGGGTGCCCGTCGCCATCGAGCCGCCCGAGGCCTCGGACATGTCGGCTCCCGAGCAGAACACCCGCCCAGAGGACTCCAGGACGACAGCCAGCACCTCGGCGTCCTCCTCCACCCGCATCAGGCACTCGCCCAGCTCGGTCACGAGCTGGCGCGACAGAGCGTTGCGGTTGTGCGGCGAGTCCAGGGTGATGGTCGCGACGCGTCCGTCAACGGCAAGGTGCACGAGCTCCCCGGAGGGTGCCGGGGAGCTGGCCGGGGAGTTCGCCGAGCCGGTCGGGGGGGAGTTCGGGGGGGCTTCCTGTGACATGTCCCCCATCCTGCCCGACCCATCCACCGGTCGCTCGGCGTCGAACCAACTCCATGAAGTCCCGTCGTCTCTACGCCCTGTTCGGCCTCCTCGCCACCCTCTTCGGCATGGCGGTGGGTCACCTGGTTGCCTCCGTGCTGAGACCGGACTCCTCCCCGGTGCTCGCAGTCGGCTCTGCCGTCATCGACAACACCCCCGCCAGCATCAAGGAGTGGGCCATCAAGGCCTTCGAGTCCGACGGCTTCAGCCTCGGCCCGTTCGACTTCGCGGCGCGGAACTACGACAAGATCATCCTGGTCGGCTCAGTGCTCCTCGGAGTGCTGGTACTGGCGGCCGTCGCCGGCATCCTGACCAGCAAGAGCTTCCGGATCGGCGGCGCCATGCTGCTGGCCCTGGTCGTGGTTGCGGGCGTTGCCGCCGTCACGCGCTCGGGTGCCTCGTTCGTCGACGCCGTCCCGAGCCTGTTCACCGCGGTCGCCGGCGTCGGCGCCCTGTGGGTGCTGCACCGCACCGCCTTGGGCCGTCCGCTCGTCCCGAGCGCTGGAAACGGCACCCGCAAGCTCGACAACAGCCCCTCGAGCAACCTTCCGGCCGACATGGCCGCACCCAGTGGTGCGGTCCCCGCGAGCACCACCAGCACCGCCGGCCACGCTGATCACGCCGGTCACTCTGCGTCGCGTCGTACCGTCCTGATCACCTCGGGCATTCTTGCTGGTGCCGCGGTGGTGCTCGGGTCTGCCGGCCGGTTCATCGGCAACCTCCGGGCCCGTGCCGAGGACATCGTGCTGCCCAGCCCGGCGGCCGGCGAGGCCGCACCTGCCTTCCCGGCGGGGCTGGAGGGCCAGATCAAGGGCATCACGCCGCTGCGGATCAGCAACGCTGACTTCTACCGGGTCGACACCCGCCTCGACACGCCAGTTGTCTCGTCCGCCGACTGGAAGCTCACCGTCGACGGCGACGTGGCCAACCGCCTCGAGATCTCCTTCGACGAGCTGCTCGAGATGCCGATGGTCGAGCGCGACATCACCCTGACCTGCGTCTCCAACAGCGTCGGCGGCAAGTACGTCGGCGGCGCTCGCTGGCTCGGCGTCCCGCTCAAGGACGTCCTGGACCGGGCCGGGGTCGGCTCCTCCGCCGACCAGATCCTGCAGACCGACTTCGACGGCATGACGATCAGCACTCCGCTCGACCTGGCCACCGACGGGCGTGAGGCCCTGCTGGCTGTCGGCATGAACGGCGAACAGCTCCCGCGCGAGCACGGCTTCCCCGTGCGGATGGTGATCCCCGGTCTCTACGGCTTCATCAGTGCAACCAAGTGGCTGACCAAGCTCACCTTGACCACCTACGCCGAGCAAGAGGCCTACTGGACCAAGAAGGGTTGGGGCACCATCACCCCGATCAAGCCCTCGACCCGGATCGACACACCGCGAGGCCTCTCGACCGTACCCAGCGACGAGCTCGTCATCGGCGGCGTCGCCTGGGCCCAGAACGACGGTGGGGTCACCAAGATCCAGGTTCAGATCGACGGCGGCGCCTGGCAGGACGCCGAGACCGGGGTGGACGTGAACAATGTCTACTGGCGCCAGTGGTTCCTGGAGGCCAAGGGACTCAAGCCCGGACCCCACAAGGTCTCGGCGCGCTGCGTCGACGGCAACAGCCAGACCCAGACCCCGGTCCGAGCGGAGCCCTTCCCCGAGGGTGCCAGCGGCTTCCACACCGTCCTCTTCAACGTGGGATGACCGTGTCCCTGCTCCCCGCCAGACGCACTGACTGACCGACTGAGCTTCGCCCTGGAGGGACGCGAACAGCGGGCTCGTGCACGCCATTGCGGTGTGCACGAGCCCGCTGCTCGTATTTCGGGGGCGGCTGGAGCGGTGCGGGAACTCGTTCATCTCGCCCGTGGCCCGCGCCGGGAAGAGCAGCTGTGACCGCGATCACCGAGAAATGCACCTCTTACGGCCGGTCCGCACCAATCCGAGTTGCCGCTGTCAGCGAATCATCACCTGTAAGCCCCACCGACGAAAGGCCCCACCTCATGAAGCTCAACACCGTCCGCCGCGGCACCGCCGCCGCCGCCGTGCTTGCACTGTCCCTCACCCTTGCCGCGTGCGGCGAGGACTCCACGACCGACACCACGACCGACAACGCCGGTAGCGACACCGAGACGTCCGCCGCGGCCGACCCGCAGGCCCAGACCTTCGGTCCTGCCTGCGACGCCGTGCCGACCGACCCCGAGGACGACGGCTCGTTCATCGGCATGGCTGACGACCCGGTAGCCACCGCCGCGAGCGCCAACCCGATCCTGACCCAGCTCGTCGGCGCCGTCGGTGCGGTCGAGGGCCTGGGCGACACGCTGAACGGTGCCGAGGCCCTCACGGTCTTCGCCCCGTACGACCCGGCCTTCGAGGCCATCCCGGCCGACGCCCTCAACGGACTCGTCGAGGAAGCCCAGGCTGACAAGACGGGCACCGAGTCGGCGCTCTTCACGGTTCTCGCCAACCACGTCCTGGGCGAGAACAAGGCCCCCGACGCCGTTGTCGGCGACACCGACACCCTGGCCGGCACCACGCTGACCGTCGAGGGAGACCCCGAGTCGGGCATGACGGTCAGCGACGGCACCGTGACCGCCAACGTGCTGTGTGGCAACATCCCCACCGCCAACGCCACCGTGTACGTCATCGACGCGGTCCTCGCCGGCCCGATCAGCTGATCTCAGTTCCCAGGAACTGAGGCAGCAGGCAGATGAGCCACCTCAAGCGAGTACCACCCGGCACCCCCCCGGTGGGGGTGCCGGTGGTACCCGCGGCAGAGCGGTTCGCCGACCTGCTCGTTCGATCGGCGCGAGGCGACCAGATCGCCTTCGCCGAGCTGTACGACGCTACCCAGGGTCGGGTCTACGGGCTGGCAGTCCGGGTGGTGCGCGATCCCGCGCAGGCCCAGGAGGTCACCCAGGAGGCCTATCTCGAGGTCTGGCGGACCGCCGGTCGCTTCGATGTGACCAAGGGCAGTGCCCTGTCGTGGCTGATGACCATCTGCCACCGCAAGGCCGTCGACCGGGTACGTTCGGCCGAGGCGTCCACACGTCGCGACACCACGTACCACCAGCACAACTACACGATCGACGTCGACACCACCGCCGATGCCGCTCAGGCCTCCATGGAGGCGCAGCGGGTCCGGGGTGCGATGAGCAGCTTGACCGAAGTGCAACGCGAAGCCCTCGAGCTCGCGTTCTTCTCCGGATACACACATACAGAGGTCGCAGGAATACTCAACATTCCTGTCGGGACCGCCAAGACTCGCATCCGCGATGGACTCATCCGGATGCGCGACACGATGGGAGTTGGCTCGTGAGCAGTGACATCCACGCACTATCGGGAGCCTACGCGGCTGGCGCCGTCGATGACATCGAGCGGGCGCAGTTCGAGCGCCACCTCGCTGGTTGCGACGACTGTCGTCTCGAGGTCGGATCGCTGCGCGAGGCCGCGGCACTTCTCGCCGAGGTCGTCGCCCAGCCTGCTCCGCCCGAGCTGCGCGCTCAGGTCCTGTCGAAGATCGAGATGGTCCGACCGCTGCCGCCGCTCTCGGCCGGTAGGCAGGCTCGTAGCCGCGCCCGCCGGATCCCCACCATGATCGCGGCCGCCGCCGCACTGGTGGTGATCGGAGGAGTCGGGACGACCGTGTGGCACCCGTGGGAACAGCCGACGTCCGACTTGACCGCCACGCAGCTCGAGAACGCCGCCGACGCCCAGGTGATGACCCAGAAGCTGGCTGGCGGCGGAGCGATCACCCTCACCCGCTCACAGTCCCTCAACGCCGCCTACGTGGCGATGAGGAGCATGCCGCGGTTGCAGAGCGACCAGACCTATCAGCTGTGGAGCATTCATGACGGCGTGCCCGTCTCGGCCGGCTTGGCCAACGGGGACGCCAGCAAGGTTCTCCTCGAGGGTGACACCGCCACCGCTCAGGCGATCGCGATCACGATCGAGCCTGCCGGCGGCGTGGAGACCCCCAGCACCGACTTCATCGTCGCCTCCTTCGACCTCGCCGAGGCGTGACCTCCGCGATGACCCGACGACCACAGCGGGTTGCCGTGGTGGGCTCCGGCGTGGCCGGTCTCACCGCGGCCTACATCGCCTCCCGCACCGCCACCGTCACCCTCTTCGAGGCCGACGACCGTCTCGGCGGGCATGCCGACACCCACCAGGTGCCCGAGCTGCAACCTGACGGCAGCACCCTGATGCTCGGCATCGACACCGGCTTCATCGTCCACAACCCGCGCACCTACCCCACCTTGCTGCGCATGTTCGCCGAGCTCGGGGTGGCCACCCAGGCCTCGGAGATGTCGATGTCGATCGTCGACGACGACAGCGACCTGGAGTGGGCCGGCGCGCTCGGCCGGACCGGACTGTTTCCCACCTCTGCCAACCTCCGCAAGCCCCGCTACCTCGCGATGCTTGCCGAGATCCCGCGCTTCCACCGCCAGGCCAAGGCGCTGCTCGCCGTGGAGTCCGACGAGCGGACGCTGCGGGAGTTCCTCGAGGCCGGCCACTTCAGCGCCTACTTCGTGCGGCACTTCATGGAGCCCGTCGTGGCTTGCGTGTGGTCGTGCGAGCCCGAGGTGGCTCTCGACTATCCCGCGCGCTACCTCTTCACCTTCCTCTCCCACCACGGGATGCTCGGGATCTTCGGCTCCCCCCAGTGGCGGACCGTCACCGGCGGTTCCCACTCCTACGTCTCCAAGATCGGCGCTGCCCTCTCGAGCGGAGCACACGAGATTCGGCTGGGCACCAAGGTCACCTCGGTGCTCGAGACCACCGGGCCCGATGGTCAGGAGATCGTCGAGCTCACCGACGGCAACGGCGAGGTCACGACGTACGACGCCGTGGTCATCGCCACCCACCCCGGGCAGGCGTTGTCGCTCCTCGCCGAGCCCACCGACCTCCAGCGCGAGCTCCTCAGCGCGATGCCCTACTCCCCCAACACCGCGATCCTGCACACCGACACCTCCTTGCTGCCGGTTGCCACCGACGCCTGGGCCAGCTGGAACTTCCGCCGACCCGGTGTCGACGTGGCTCGCCCCCTCGATGACGGAGTCATGGTCACCTACGACCTGACCCGACTCCAGCGTCTCGACACCGACACCCACTACCTGGTGACGCTCGGCGGCGAGGACCTCATCGACCCGACCACGATCATCGACCGGATGCAGTACGAGCACCCGCTGTACAACCCGCAGTCGGTTGCGGCGCAGCAGCGTCTCGGCGAGATCGACACCGACCGGGTCGTCTTCGCCGGCGCCTATCACGGCTGGGGCTTCCACGAGGACGGTGCTCGCTCCGGCCGCGCGGCTGCTACCCGGCTCGGGCTCGAGTGGCCCCTGGCGGTGGCTCCCGGTCGCGAGGCCGCACCGGCGATCAAGACCGGCGTGTTCGACACCGTCATCAGCCACACCCGCCGGGCACCGTTCAAGCGCCGCTTCACCCACCGGTCGCACACCTGGTTGGTCGACGTCGACGACCTCCCCGACCACGGCTTCCTGGGCCGGTTCGAGGCGCGCGACCACCTCGGCGATCCGGCAGAGTCGATCCGCGACAACGTGCTGGTCTTCCTGCGCGCACGCGGGGTCGAGATCGGCACCGGTCGGATCCTGATGGCCACCAACGCGCGTGCCTTCGGCTACAACTTCAACCCGATCAGCGTCTTCTACTGTTGGGACGAGTCCGGAGCCCTGGCGGCCACGGTCGTCGAGGTGCACAACACCTACGGTGACCGCCACGCCTACCTCGTCCACCCCGACGAGCAAGGTCGCGCGACGACGCCCAAGGCGATGTACGTCTCTCCGTTCCACGGCACCGACGGCGGCTATGACCTCACGGTCCCGGTGCCCGACGACAAGCTCACGATCGTCGTCGAGCTCACCACCGACGATGGGTCCCGTTTCACCGCCTCCCTGCTGGGTAGACGCAGCGACACCTCGGCGCTTCGTGCCGCCCCGGCGGCACTGCGCGGCTCCCTGCTCATCCGCACCCACGGCATCTGGCTGTGGCTACGGCGCCTCCCGATCCGATCCCGTCCCCAGCACTCCCAGGCCGACGTACAGCCGGCCACCCCAGGCAAGGAGCTCCGATGACCGTCGCCCCCGAGCGGATCAGCGCCAACCACTGGCCCGGTCTCGACACCGTGCCCTCCGGCCCCCGCGCCGCCGTCTCGGCGGCCATCGCACGCAAGCTCTTCAAGGCTGCCGTCAACCGGCTCGACGTGTCCGTCGTCATCGACGGCGAGGGGACCTGGGGCAAGGGTGGGCCGGTTGCCGTCGTGCACCGTCCTGAGGAGTTCTTCGCCCGCCTCGGTCGACACCAGCTGATCGGCTTCGGCGAGGCCTACCAGACCGGCGCCTGGGACACCGCGAACCCGGGGGACCTCGGCGACTTCCTCGAGGTCCTCGCCTCGGAGATCCAGGACTTGGTCCCGAAGAGCCTTCAGTCACTGCGCTCGGTGGTGGTCAAGCGCCCTCCGCGCAAGCAGAAGAGCTCCAAGAGGTACTCGCAGGAGAACATCTCGCACCACTACGACCTGTCCAACGACCTGTTCGAGCAGTTCCTGGACCCGACGCTGACCTACTCCTCCGCGCTCTTCGAGGGTGACCCGATGGCGGCAGGACACGCCGACCTCGAGGCTGCGCAGGGCCGCAAGATCGAGCGCCTCCTCGATCAGGCCGGCGTCGGAGCCGGCAGCCGGGTCCTGGAGATCGGCTCCGGGTGGGGTGAGCTGTGCATCCGAGCCGCCCGCCGCGGTGCGACGATCACCTCGGTGACCCTGTCGACCGAGCAGAAGGCGCTCGGCGACCAGCGCGTCACAGCCGCCGCCCAGAAGTTCGGGTTCGACGCCGCTCAGGTCTCGATCGAGCTGTGCGACTACCGCGACGTCCAGGGTCAGTACGACGCCATCGTCTCGGTCGAGATGATCGAGGCCGTCGGCTGGCAGTACTGGCGCACCTACTTCGAGAAGATCGACCAGGTGCTCGCTCCCGGCGGCAAGGTCGCGATCCAGGCGATCACCATGCCGCACGACCGGATGCTTGCTACCCGCAACACCTACACGTGGATCAACAAGTACATCTTCCCCGGCGGGTTCCTGCCGTCGGTGCAGGTCGTCGACGAGATCACTCGTGAGCACACCTCGCTGCGGATGGCGGTGCCGTTCTCGATGGGCGATCACTACGCCCGCACGCTGACCCTGTGGGACGAGGCGTTCCGTGCCTCCTCGGCGCGGGTCCTCGAGCTCGGCTTCGATGACATCTTCCTGCGAATGTGGCACTTCTACCTCGAGTACTCCCGCGCCGGCTTCGCCTCGGGATATCTCGACGTCAACCAGCTCACGTTCGCACGCGAGGACATCTGAGATGACCCAGACCGATTCGACGCAGGTCCGCACCACGACCTCGGGAGGCGTCGCCGGTCGCCTGGCCCAAGCGCTCGCACCGTTTCTCGGCGGCGGAGCGCTCCCGGTGCGCCTGCGCGCATGGGACGGCTCCGAGTCCGGATCACCCGATGGTCCACTCGTGGTGCTCAACTCCGTCGACGCCGTCCGCCGGCTGCTCTGGCACCCGGGCGAGCTCGGGGCAGCGCAGGCGTACGTCACCGGTGAGCTCGAGGTGCCCGAGGTCGACGGCTGGGACCTCGACTCCGCCCTGACCTACGCGTTCGCCGTGGCCAAGGAGCGCGGTCTCAGCGGCAGCCGACCCTCGCCGGCCGCGCTCGCCAAGGCCGTGCGCACGGCACTCGACCTCGGAGCCCTGGGGCGCCCGCCCGCTGCGCCGGCGTCCCAGGCCCGGATCAAGGGTCGGCTGCACAGCCCGTTGCGCGATCGCCGTTCGATCGCACACCACTACGACCTGTCCAACGAGTTCTACTCCCTGATCCTCGAGCCGAACATGGCCTACTCCAGCGGTTACCACTCCGCGCCCGACCAGCCTCTCGAGGAGGCGCAGACCGCCAAGCTGTCCCTCGTCTGCACCAAGCTGGGCCTGCAGCCCGGCAGCACCTTGCTCGACATCGGCTGCGGGTGGGGCTCGATGTCCCTGCACGCCGCCGAGCACTTCGGCGCCAAGGTCGTCGGGGTCACGATCGCCGCGGAGCAGAAGAAGTTCATCGACGCCCGCATCAAGGAGCGCGGTCTCGAGGACCGGGTCGAGATCCGGTTGCAGGACTACCGTCAGGTGCCGGAGCGCGGAGTCTTCGACGCGGTGTCCTCGATCGAGATGGGCGAGCACGTCGGGCAGAAGAACTACCCGACCTACGCCGGGGTCCTGCACCGCTCGGTCAAGCCCGGCGGACGCGTGCTCATCCAGCAGATGTCACGCGCTGGAAAGTGGCCCGGCGGTGGTCCCTTCATCGAGTCCTTCATCGCCCCCGACATGTACATGCGCCCGATCGGCGAGACCGTCGCGTTCCTCGAGCGCTCCGGCCTCGAGGTGCGCGACGTCCATGGACTGCGCGAGCATTACGTGCACACCGTCGCGGGTTGGCTGGAGCGCTTCGAGGCCAACATCGATCGACTGACCGAGCTCGTGGGCGAGGAGGTCGTACGAGTGTGGCGGCTCTACCTCGTCGGTGGCGCCATGGCGTTCCGCGACGGTCGGATGGGGGTCGACCAGATCCTGATGGTGCGCCCCGGCGGCCAGCACACCCTTCCGCTGGTGCGCACCTGGTGAACGACAGCTCGCCGGCGGGTCCTCAGCGGCCTCAGCGGGTGACTGATCGGTGAGGCCTCACTAGGGTTGCCGACATGGATACCCCCGTGGCGCTCGTCGTCGTCCTCCTTGCCACCCTCGGCGCGGTCGTGCTCTCGATGGGTGCCGCCGCCGTACGCGCGAAGCAGCTCGACAAGGTCGCCGTGGTCGACATCGCGTGGGGCCTCGGCTTCGTCGCGATCGCCCTGGTCGCGGCCCTGGTCGGCCTCGCCGCCGACGACGCCGACGCACGTCGTTGGCTCGTGCTTCTCCTCGTGGCCATCTGGGGCGGGCGCCTCGGCTGGCACGTGCGGTCCCGCGCGATCGGCGACCACCAGGGCAAGGAGGACCCGCGCTACACCGAGATGCTCGGCGGGTCGCTCTCCGAGGTCGGGATGGGTACCGCCGTGCGCCGCGTGTTCGCCGTCCAGGGCGGGGTGCAGTGGTTCGTCGGACTGCCGGTGGCGATCGGAGCCGTGCTGGCCACCGAGCACCTCTGGCTGGTGGCGGTCGGGGTCGTCGTGTGGGCGATCGGCTTCGCCTTCGAGACCATCGGCGACCGACAGCTGGCGGCTTACAAGGCCACGCCCAAGGATCAGCGTCCGCTGGTGATGGAGACCGGGCTGTGGGCCTGGACCCGCCACCCGAACTACTTCGGCGATGCCTGCATGTGGTGGGGCCTGTGGCTCATCGCCGGGCTCGCCTCGGGCTGGGTCGCCGGACTCGCGACCATCGCCTGTCCCGCCGCGATGACCTTCTTCATCCGAAACGTCACCGGCGCCAAGCTCCTGGAGAAGACGATGATGCAGCGGCCGGGATTTCCCGAGTACGCCGAGCGGGTGCCGCTGTTCTTCCCGCGTCCTCCGGGTCACGGCTGAGCACACCTGGGAGGACCCTGCAGCCCGGAGTGCACCCGAGGACTCGTCTGGCCGGCCCGGCCGCGTCGCCGTCCCCGTCATCCCCGGTCGTCCTCCTGGATCTGGTCCTGGATCTCGTCCTGGATCTCGGTCCTGCTCCAGGGTGGGAGGCGCCACCTTTTAGGCTGTCCCGGTGAGCAACACGAGCGAGCGCGTCCCTGCAGATGCTTGGGGCGATGACGTGATCAGACTGGCCTCGGCCGACAACTTCCGCGACGTCGCCGGCGGCGGCTACCGCACCGCCGAGGGCCGTGAGGTTCAGCGGGGCGTGTTCTTCCGGTCCAACGAGCTGCAGCTCACCCACGAGGACGCCGCGGAGATTGCGCGGCAGGGCATCGCAGCGATCTACGACCTGCGCGAGGGCTGGGAGGTCGAGGCGCACCCGGACGCCGAAGTGCCTGGCACGGAGTGGCACCACGTCGAGGTGACCGGCATCCCGCAGGGGGTCAGCACCGAGCTGGCCGACCCCGAGGCAGCCGACGCGGCGATGTTCGACGTCTACCGCCGCTTCGTGACCGACCCCGCCTCTCGCGCCTCGTTCGGCACCCTGCTGACCGGACTGGCGACCTCGACGAAGCCGCAGATCTTCCACTGCACCGCCGGCAAGGACCGCACCGGCTGGACCTCCGCCCTGCTGCTGCGCCTGGTCGGCGTGCCCGAGGACGTCGTGGTCGCTGACTACCTGCTCACCAACGACATCGGTGTCGCCACCCGCAAGAAGTACCTCGGATTGGTCGCTGAGCACCTCGGCGAGGAGCGGGTGCCGGTCTTCGAGCGGATCATGCTTGCCGACACCAGCTACCTCGCCGCGGCCGACCAAGCCGTCGCCACGTCGTACGGCGATCTCGACAGCTACTTGCGCGAAGGCCTGGGGCTGAGCGAGAGCACGCTGGCGGCTCTGGCCGCCCGGCTGCTCAGCCCGGTGGAGGCGTAGGACCGGACTTCTCGTCCTGCAGCTGTCGCCGGGATCTCTGTCGCGGCACGGGGGTCTCGCCCGTCGGCTCCACGAGAACGCGCGTCTGGGGAGCCTTGGCGTCCGGGTCGAGCAGGATCTCGTGAGTCCCACCGTCGCGACCGTCGAAGCGCACCACGACGGTCTCGAAACCCTTGTGGCGCTGCATCTGGGCGTACATCGCGTAGGCGCGACGATCGGCCTCGGTGAGGTCGACGCTGTCGGTGAACGGCGTCAGCAGCGCGCGGGGCCACAGGCGTCGCGCCAGGACGACGTTGACCTGGATGCCGAGCATCGCCATGGTGGCCGCGATGTAGATGATCCCGATGAGCCCGAGGACCAGCCCGAAGGTCTTGTTGAGGGTGCTGGGGCCGGTCAACACGTTGGTCGCATACAGGGTGCCGAGGTACTGCAGGCCCTGCCAGAGCACGGCAACGGTGAAGGCACCGGGCGCCGTGCGCATGCGTTGCGGGCTGGGCGCCCGCGCAAAGCGGAACAACCCGGTGAGCACCAGTCCGACGATGATCACCGTGGCCAGCTGGATCAGGAGGCGGACCGTGGTGTTGAGCTGGTCGGTGAACAACATCTCGGTGTTGACACCGACCGCGGAGAAGATCGAGATCCCGAGCACCGCTAGCCCGGCGAAGATCAGCAGGAACAGGCTCTTGATCCGCAGCAGGATCGGATTGGGCCGACTGTTGCGGGGGATGGCCCACGCCACCGCGAGCGTGTTCTGGATCGAGACGCCAAGACCCAGAGCCCCGTACGTCGCGGCGATCGACCCGACGACGACTGCGCTGGTCGAGCCCTGCAACCCCTCGGGTCGGCCCAGCTGGTCGCCGATGATCGGGAAGGTCGCCAACGCAGAGTTGAGCACCTGCTCCTGGAGCTCGGGGTCTCCCTGCAGGAAGAAGCCGAAGATCGAGGAGGCCAGCAGCAGGAGCGGGAAGATCGCGATGAAGGCGTAGTAGGTCAGGGTCGCCGCCAGGTAGTTGCCCTGGTCGTCGAAGAACTTGTAGATCACCGCGAGCGGGAACCCCAGGATCGTGAAGCGGCGCTGCGTGCGGTCGACACTGCCCACCACGCCCATGGCAGCAATCTAGTCCCTCCCCCGGTGATTCCGGGACCGGAAGTGCCGGAGCGCGGCGTGGCTTGCCGACAGTTTCCTGATGGCCTGCTGATGGCCGACACAGGTCAGTACGACTTCGGAAGCCCCAGGGAGTGCATCGAGATGAAGTTGAGGATCATCTCGCGGCTGACCGGGGCGATCCGTCCGACGCGGGTCGCGACGAGGAGGCCGGCCATGCCGTACTCCTGGCTCGCACCGTTGCCGCCGTGGGTCTGGACCGCCCGGTCGACGACGTCGCAGGCGGCCTCGGCTGCGGCGTACTTGGCCATGTTGGCGGCCTCCCCCGCCGCCAGCTCGTCGCCGGAGTCGAAGAGCGCAGCGGCCTTCTGGTTCATCAGCCGCGCGAGCTCGATCTCGATGTGGCTCTGCGCCAGCGGGTGGGCGATCGCCTGGTGGGCACCGATCGGCACCTTGAAGACCACACGCTCCTTGGCATACTGCGTCGCCTTCTCGAGCGCGAAGCGGGCCAGACCGAGCGAGAACGCGGCGGCCATGATGCGCTCGGGGTTGAGGCCGGCGAAGAGCTGGACCAGCCCGCCGTCCTCGTCGCCGACCAGGGCATCGGCGGGCAGGCGGATGTCGTCCAGGAACACCTGGAACTGGTTCTCCGGCGACACGATCTCCATCGGGATCGCGTGTGCCTCGAAGCCTTCTGCATCGGTCGGGACGACGAAGAGGCACGGCTTGAGCTTGCCGCTCTTGGCGTCCTCGGTGCGGGCCACGACCAGCACGTTGTCGGACTCGTCGACGCCCGAGATCCAGATCTTGCGCCCGGTCAGGATCCAACCGTCGCCGTCACGGCGAGCGGTGGTGGTGATGTTGTGGGTGTTGGTGCCGGCGTCGGGCTCGGTGATGGCGAAGCACATCGTGGAGGTGCCGTCACACAGGCCGGGCAGCCACTTCTGCTTCTGCGCCTCGCTGCCGTAGCGGCCGATGATGGTGCCGCAGATCGCGGGGCTCACGACCATGAGCAACATCGGGCAGCCCTGGGCAGCGAGCTCCTCGCAGACCGCGGCGATGTCTCCGATGCCGCCACCGCCGCCGCCGTACTCCTCGTCGATGTTGATGCCGAGGTAGCCACAGCTGCCGAGCTCGAGCCACAGGTCGGTGGTCTTGCCACCCGAGCGGGCCTTCTCGGTGAAGTACTCGCGGCCGTACTTGGAGGCCAGCTTGGCAACCTGCTTGCGCAGCTCCTGCCGCTCCTCGGTCTCGCTGAACATGTTGACGCTCACTGCTCTTCTCCCTCTACGACGGCAAGGACTTCTCCGGCGGCGACCTGCGCGCCGGGTTGGACGTTGATCTCGGTGACCGTGCCCGCGCTGGGTGCGGTCACGGTGTGCTGCATCTTCATCGCCTCCAGCACCAGGACGACGTCGCCGGCGGCGACCTCCTGGCCGGACTCGACGGCGACCTTGACGACCGTGCCGGGCATCGGCGCGAGCAGGCTGCCGCTGGCCACGGCATCGGCCGGGTCGACGAAGCGCGGGACGGCGACCAGCGGGAGGTGGCCCCAGGGTGAGTCGACGTCGACCCGGTCGCCGCAGACACGCACGTCGTGCGCGGTTCTCAGACCCTCGTGGTCGACCACGATCCGCCACCCGTCGGCCACCGGCGTTGCGGACACCAGGCGCACGCTGAAAACCTCGTCGTACCTGTCGACCAGCTCGGGCCCTCGACGGCCCCTCTGCCACCCGACGCTGATCTCGGCGTCGGCGAGCTGGAAGACCTCCACCTGGGGGGCGGAGACGACGTTGCGCCACCCGGACGGGATGCGCGACTG
>JBAVCA010000352.1:0-5077 GCA_049586475.1 Nocardioides sp. | reverse complement strand
ATCGTGGACGGCATCCCTCGCCTCGACCTGCCCTACGTCGAGGATGTGCGCGCCGAGACCGACATGAACGTCGTGATGACCGGGGCCGGCTCGTATGTCGAGGTGCAAGGCACTGCCGAGGGCGCAGCCTTCGACCGCCGCGAGCTCGACGCGCTGCTGACCTTGGCAGAGAAGGGCTGCGCCGATCTGACCCGGCTGCAACAGGAGTCCCTGGGTGCCTGAGCACGCGGCTGCCGGGTCGGCGATCCGGCTGCACCTCGCCTCGCGCAACGCCAAGAAGATCGCCGAGATGGAGCGCATCCTGCTCCAGCACCTGCCCGGTGTGCAGGTGGTGGGGCTCGACGACGTGCCTGGCTACGACGAGCCGGTGGAGGACGACCCCACCTTTGCGGGGAATGCCCTGATCAAGGCGCGGGCCGGGCTCGCAGCGACCGGTCTCGCGACCGTGGCCGACGACAGCGGCCTGTGCGTCGACGCGCTCAATGCGATGCCCGGGGTGCTCTCCGCGCGCTGGTCGGGCCCGGCCAAGGACGACGCTCGCAACAACGAGCTGCTGCTCGGCCAGCTCGCTGACGTCCCTGATGATCGCCGCGGGGCTCACTTCACCTGTGCCGTCGCGGTCGTCACGCCCGCGGGCCGGGAGCTCGTGGTCGAGGGCCGGATGGACGGCACGATCCTCCGTGAGGTGCGCGGCGCGGGCGGCTTCGGCTACGACGTGCTCTTCGAGGCCGACGACCATCCGGGGCGCAGCACCGCTGAGCTGTCGAGCACGGAGAAGGACGCCATCTCCCACCGCGGGCGCGCACTCCGCGCCATGGCCCCGCAGCTGTCCGCTCTCCTCAGCAGCGACTGAGCACCATCAGTCGATCCAGGTCCAGGAGGCCAGGAGCTTCGAGAAAGCGACCTCGGAGACCGCGTCATCCTGGGACGGCAGGCTGAGCGCCACGGAGTACTGGCTGCCCTCGTGCAGCGTCAGGTAGGCGATCTGGTCGATCAGCAGACCGCTGGCGTTCTCCCGATCGGTGAAACGCACCCCGATCGCTGGCTCTCCGTCGATGGTGATGTCGGGGATCTCGTCGGGCACGGCGCCGTCGTCCCCGCTGAGGTTGCGCTTCCACTCCGCTCTCAGCGCGTCCAGGTCGGACGCCTCGCCGGCGGTCAAGGCCTCGACGAGGATGTTGCTCTGTGCCAGGTCGAGGGATGGGCCAAGGATGATGATGGAGTCGAGCATGGCCTCCAACTCGTTGCTTCGGGCCTCGTCGAGGGCGTCGCGCCAGTCGATTCCGGGCAGCTCGAAGTAGTAGCCGCTGCCCACGATCGCGCTTGCGGGCACGGCAGCGGCGATCGGGGATTCGCTCGAGGCGACGCTGGCGTCGGTGTCAGCACCACTCACCCGGTTCAGATCGACGTCGGTGGCACGGACCACCACAGTGACGGCGAGCGCAGTGACCACGACGAGCACCGCGACGACGGTCGCGAGGGTCATCGCGAGGTTGCGCTTCGCGGGCGAGGAGGGAGTGTTGTCGCTTCCCATGCCGCCGGGTGCCGCCCTGGACTGGAGCGGCGGTGGTTGCCCCCGGGGGCTCGGTCGGCTCACCGGCCCATTATGCGGGCGCGCCGATTCGACGGTGCCGTAGCCCTGGCGGAGCAGGATCGTTGGGCCGGGGTGACCTCGGAACACAGCACTTCGTCGATCCCGCACGCCTCTGACCGCTCCCCACGCCTCTCGGCGGTGGCACGGGCCGGCGCGGGCCTGGTGGCCATCGCGTTGCTGGCTCCGTCGGCCGCCCTGCTCGGGGTGCTCGCGCTGGCCAGTGCGGGCGCCCAAGCCGCTCTGACGGTGCTGGTCGTGCTGCTGGCGCTCGGCGCTGCCCTGGGCATCGTCGTCGCGTTCGGCTGGGGTGTCGGTCACCTGTCGGTGCCCGCCACGCTCGCCTACCTGACGCTCGGCGCGGTGCTGAGCCTGGTGCTGCCCTGGGTGATGCTCACCAGCCTGGGTGAACGCTGACCGAGGCCTACCGCGCGGGTGCCGAAGGCGGGACTTGAACCCGCACGCCCTAGAGCACGGCATCCTAAATGCCGCGTGTCTGCCATTCCACCACTTCGGCTCGACGTCCCACGCGGGACGCCGTGGTCATTGTGCCAGCCGGGGTGGTCAGTCGAGACCGAGGTCTCGGCGAAGCTTCGCGACGTGACCCGTCGCCTTGACGTTGTACTGCGCCACCTCGATGACTCCTCGCTCATCAACCACGAACGTCGAGCGAATGACGCCCTGCACCGTCTTGCCGTACATCGATTTCTCCCCGAAGGCGGAGTAGGCGTCCAGCACCCCTTTGTCGGGGTCGGAGAGCAGGGTGATCCTCAAGCCCTCCTTCTCGCGGAACTTGGCCAGCTTCTCCGGCTTGTCGGGCGAGATCCCGAGCACCTCGTAGCCCTCGTCCGTCAGGGAGTCGAGGGAGTCGCTGAAGTCGCAGGCCTGCTTGGTGCATCCGGGGGTGAGCGCGGCGGGATAGAAGTAGACGATGACCTTCCGACCCCGGAGCGCGGCCAGCGAGACCTCGGCGCCGGTGTCGTCGGTGAGGCTGAACTCCGGCGCGGTGTCTCCGACCGACAGACGAGAAGCGGTGCTCAAGGAAGTGGCTCCAATCCAGGACGAGGGGTTGTTGCGAACGTCTTGCAACAGCGTATTCTGATCAGCAGGCCACCGGATGCTCGATCAGCGGCTGCCGCACAACGTACCGACCCAGTACCCAGCCCTTTCAGGGGAGCCGCACATGCACGTGCCTGACGGATTCTTCGACGCGCCCACCTCGATCGCCACCGGCGTGATCGCTGCGACGGCGGTGGGGCTCGCGCTGCGCAAAGCGCGGGGCGAGCTGGACGACCGCACCGCGCCGTTGGTCGGGCTGGTGGCAGCGTTCGTCTTCGCAACCCAGATGCTGAACTTCCCCGTCGTCTCCGGCACGAGCGGGCACCTCCTCGGAGGCGCGATCGCGGCGGTGCTGGTCGGACCGTGGACCGCGGTGCTCTGCACCAGCACGGTGTTCCTGGTGCAGGCACTGCTGTTCGCTGACGGTGGCATCACCGCGCTCGGCACCAACGTCCTGCTGATGGGTGTCACCACGGTCCTGGTCGGTTGGGTCGTCTTCCGCGGCCTGCAGATGGTGCTCCCGAAGAAGACGGGTCTCGTCCCGATCTGCGCTGGCCTCGGCGCGCTGGCCAGTGTGCCGGTGGCGGCGCTCGCGTTCGTCGGCCTGTACGCGGTCGGGGGCACCGCCGACATCCCGCTGGGCAGCCTCACCGCAGCCATGGTCGGCGTCCACGTCGCCATCGGTCTCGGGGAGGCGGCGATCACGTTCCTCGCGGTTGGCAGCATCATCGCGGTCCGACCCGACCTGGTCTACGGTGCGCGGCGGGTCCTCGCCGCGCGGACCTTGGAGATCCGCAGCACCCCCGAGGTCCTCGCGTGAGTGCCGCCGAGGGCACCGGCCGGATCAGCAACCGGATGCTGGCCTGGGGAATCCTGGTCGTGGCCATGGTCCTCGCCGGGGTCGCGAGCTTCTACGCCGCGAGCTCTCCGGACGGACTCACCAAGGTCTCGGTGGATCAGGGATTCGCGAGCACCGAGACCACCCATGCCAGCGAGGGGAGCCCGTTCGCTGGTTACGGGACCAGCTTCGTCGCGGATGATCGTGCCTCCGTCGGAGTAGCCGGGATTGTCGGGGTCCTGGTGGTGCTCGCCCTCGGCACCGGCGTCACCTACCTGGTTCGGCGGCGCACGCCGGAGTCCGGCGACGTGAGCTGAATGGGCGGCGAGCACGGTCACCTGCTGCACTTCCACGGCCATTCGCCGGTGCATCGCGCTCCGGCCCACCTCAAGATCCTCGCCCTGCTCGCGTTCATGATCACGGTCGTGGCGACCCCCGACGACTGGTTCGCGGCCTTCGGCGCCTACCTGCTGGTGCTGGTGGCTGTGGTTGCCCTCTCCAAGGTGCCACCGACGTACCTCCTGAAGCGGATGGTCGTCGAGGTGCCGTTCGTGCTCTTCGCGGTCCTGCTGCCGTTCGTGGCGCGGGGCCCGCAGGTCGAGGTGCTCGGGATGAGCTTGTCGGAGTCGGGACTGCTGGCTGCGTTCGGCCTGCTCGCCACCGCCACGCTCGGCGTCATCGCCAGTCTCACCCTGGCTGCCACGACTGAGCCGCAAGCGCTGCTCAAGGGCCTCGAGCGACTTCGGCTGCCCACGATGCTGGTCCAGATCATGAGCTTCATGATGCGATATCTCGCCGTGGTCACCGACGAGCTGCGTCGGATGCACGTGGCTCGGACCTCCCGCGGCTTCGAGGCTCGAGACCCGCGACAATGGCCGGTGATCGCCAAGTCCTTCGGGGCGCTGTTCATCCGCTCCTACGAGCGTGGCGAGCGCGTGCACCTGGCCATGCTCTCGCGCGGGTACACCGGGAAGATGCCCTCATGAAGCCTGTGCTCGAGGTCCACGGCCTCGCCTATGCCTACCCCGACGGGCACCAAGCCCTCGCCGGTGTCGACCTGCACGTCCACTCCGGCGAACGGGTGGCGCTCCTGGGCCCCAACGGCGCCGGCAAGACCACGCTGGTGCTCCATCTCAACGGCATCCTCGTCGGCGGGGCCGGCTCGGTCTCGGTGAGCGGGATGCCGGTCGAGAAGCAGCACCTGAAGGAGATCCGCCGCCGGGTCGGCATCGTCTTCCAGGACCCCGACGACCAGCTCTTCATGGGCAGCGTCCGTGCCGATGTCGGCTTCGGCCCGGCGAACCTCGGCCTCAGGGGCGCCGCGCTCGAACGCCGGGTGCTGGCTGCCCTCGATCTCGTCGGCATGGCCGACTTCGCGGATCGGCCGCCGCACCACCTCTCGTTCGGACAGCGCCGCCGGGTCGCGGTCGCCACCGTCCTGGCGATGGAGCCAGAGATCCTCGTGCTCGACGAGCCGTCGTCCAACCTCGACCCCGCCTCGCGCCGCGAGCTGGCCGACATCCTGCGCTCGCTGGAGGTCACCGTGCTGATGGTCACCCACGACCTGCCCTACGCCCTCGAGCTGTGCC
>JBAVCA010000351.1:0-1785 GCA_049586475.1 Nocardioides sp. | reverse complement strand
AGTGGGGTGGGGGAGAGCCGCGAGACCGACCGAGGGCCTCTGCAAGGCGCTGGGTGCAATCCGTCCGAGACTCTGCCGAGGAGTCTAGCGGCTCGCTCCCGGTTGGGGGCGGATCTGCGGTTGACTGGCTCGGGTGGATCCGCCTCACTACAGAAATGCCGCGGGAAGGTGCGACGTTGGGCGCATGACGACGTACGTCGCGTTCCTGCGCGCCATCAACCTTGGCGGCAACCGGACATTTCCGAAGGACTCGATCGTGGCGGCGACCGAGGGCGTCGGGTTCACCGGAGTCGCGACCCACATCAACACCGGCAACGTGCGGTTCGAGACCTCCCTGCGCTCGCGCAGCAAGATCGAGTCGACGCTGGAGCAGGCCTACCTCGACGACCGCGGGTTCGACGTGCCGACGATCGTGTTCACCTCTGCCGAGATCGCGGAGATCTGCGCCGAGGCCGAACGGCTCGCGAGCGACCATTCGGGCAACCACTACGTGTCCCTGCTCAAGGACGAGCCCGGGTCGGCCGCCACCGCCGAGATCGAGGGGCGCTCGGTCGAAGGGGCGCGCGTGGTGGTGTCCGGCCGTTCGGTGCACCTGCTGCTGGGTGAGAGCTACCGCGAGTCGCTGCTGAGCAACGTCCATGTCGAGAAGGTGCTCGGTGTCGCCACCAACCGGCGGCTGACCGTCATCCGTGCCCTGGCGGAGAAGTGGTGCTGACGGTCGGCTGAGCGACGGGCGCGACCACCCGCGGGAGTCGTCGTACGGAGCCGGAGAGCAGCACCAGCAGGCAGATCGCGAAGTAGGCGACCCCGCTGACGACCAGCACGTCGGTGTACCCGTAGGCCGCGGCCAGTGGACCGAAGGCGATCTGGCCGACCGGGATCGCGACGAACGAGCCCAGGGCGTCGTAGGAGTAGGCGCGCGAGAGCATCTCGTCGGGCACGTGCTCCTGCATGGCCAGGTTCCATCCCATCGCGAAGACCTCCGTGCCGGCCCCGGCGACGAAGGTCGCCACCATCAGGATCGCCAGGTGCGGATGGGCGCCCAGCAGCAGGATCGGGACTCCGAGCAGGGAGATGCCGAGCATGCCGACGTACAGGGGCCGTTGCAGGGGCAGGCGCAGCATGATGAGCGTCATCACCAACAATCCGACGGCCTCCGCCGAGAGCACCAGTCCCCAGCCCTGCTCGCCGATGGTCTCCTTGGCTCGCGCCGGGCCGAGGGTGAACCACGCGCCGGAATGGATCGCGTTGAGCACGCCGAAGCCGAGGACCACGACCCACAGCCACGTCGTACGTCGGACGTAGGTCCAGCCCTCGCGCAGGTCGACGATGGTGCTGGTCTCTTCCTCCTTGGGCGCCCGCCTCGGCAGGACGACGAAGCCGAGCAGGAGTGCCGAGAGCATCCAGGTGGAGGCGTCGACGGCGAGCGCCCAGCCCGGTCCGAAGCCGACCACGAGCAGCGCGCTGAGCGTCGGACCCAGGATCATCAGCGCGGAGCGGGCAAGCGACATCAGAGCGTTGGCCCGCTGCAACTCGCCGTGCGGCACCAGCGACGGCATGATGCTGGCCATCGCGGGGAAGCTGATCGCCGAGACGCTGCCGTGGACGGCGCTGAGGGCGACGAGCATGGCCAGGGTGGCGACGTCGGTGATCACCAGGAGTGCGATCAAGCCCTGGCTGATCGCGGAGCCGATGTTGGAGACCTGGATGACGACGTTGCGCGGGAACCGGTCGGCGATCACCCCGCCCCACAGGAGCAGCAGCACCATCGGCACGGTGTGGGCG
>JBAVCA010000350.1:0-2324 GCA_049586475.1 Nocardioides sp. | reverse complement strand
AAGTCCTGCGGGGTCATCGTCTCCAGCACGTCGACCTGCTGCACCAAGGTGCGTTCGATGACGTGCACGCGCTGCAGCAGGTGCTGGGCCCACCAGAGCTTGTCCCCGGTCCGGTCGGACAGCATCGCGTCGCGAGCGGCGACGACCTCGTGCAAGAGCTGCTTGAACCACAGCTCGTAGACCTGATGGATCGTGATGAACAGCAGCTCGTCGTGAGCCGGGGGGTCGGACTCGAGGTGCTGGGAGTCCAGGAGCTGGGGCAGCCGGAGATAGCTGCCGTAGGTCAGCTGGGCCCCCTGCTCGCCGAAGGACACGAAGGATTCGGAGTTCTTGTCGGTCACCCCTCCACCCAATCATCCGAGCAGGCATGATGACGCCCATGAAGTTTCGCCACGAGCTGTCCTACGACGCCCCGCCCGCCGACGTGTACGCGATGCTGGCGGACCCCGCCTTCCGCGAGAAGGTTGCTGCCGCTCAGGAAGTCGTGTCGGCGAAGGTCACGCTGACCCCGAACGGAGAGGGGTTCGACCTGGTCAGCGACCAGGTGCAGAACACCTCCGGGCTGCCCACCATCGCCAAGAAGATCGCTGGCGACACCACCCAGGCGGTGCTCACCGAGCACTGGGGCGATGCCCGCGGCGGGTCGCTCGAGATCACCGCGCCCGGCAAGCCCACCTCAGCGAAGGGGACCATCGCACTGCTCGAGGCCGGCACCGGCACCACCGAGGTCGTCGAGCTCGAGATCAAGGTCAAGGTCCCTCTCATCGGCGGCAAGCTGGAGGCCCTGATGGCCGACACGATCAAGGACGGCATGGAGACTGAGCGGGCCGTCGGAACCGCCTGGCTGGCAGGAGAGCGCTGAGATGTCCAAGACGATCACTCACGAGCTGACCTACGACGCTCCGATCGAGGCCGTCACCGCGATGCTGGCCGATCCTGCCTTCCGCGAAGAGGTCTGCAGCTACCAGAAGTGCACGTCCTACGACGTCACGATCGACGTCGAGGGCGAGACCAAGCAGGTCACGATCGACCAGTGGCGCCCCACGGAGGGGATGCCGTCGTTCGCCAAGAAGATCGTCGGCGACCAGACGAACATCGTCCAGGAGGAGACCTGGACCAGCCCCACCCACGCCGACGTCACCGTCACGATCCCTGGCAAGCCCGGTTCGATGACCGGCACCGCCTCGGTCGCCGAGGTCGGCGGCGGCACCGTCGAGTCCATCTCGCTGACGGTCAAGGTCAACATCCCGCTCGTGGGCGGCAAGCTCGAGAGCCTGATCGCCGACCTGCTGCTCAAGGCGCTCAAGGCCGAGCACCAGGTCGGTCGCGACTATCTGTCGCGCTGACGCAGCCAGACCACCAGGCCCAGGGCCACGAAGGGTCCGAAGGCGAGCAGCAGCGTGAGCCCTTGCTCGACCGGGTGCAGCGCACCGAGATGGAGCGCTACGACGTCAGGCATGCCTCCATGATGCCTGGCCTGCTGGGCGAGGCCGGTAGGGAGGCTCATCGTCAGCGCGGAACAAACGTGAGAAGTTTGAAGTTCAACTACACATGGCTGACCTCTTCGAACCCCTGACCGTGAAGTCCTGGACCCTCGCCAACCGACTGGTGATGGCTCCCCTGACGCGTAACCGCGCCGTCGGCACCGTGCCGGGCGACCTGCAGACGACGTACTACTCCCAGCGCGCCGGCGCGGGCCTCATCATCACCGAGGGGTCCCAGCCCAGTGCCCGCGGGCAGGGCTACCCCAACACCCCCGGGTTCCACTCTTCTGAGCAGCTGGCCGGTTGGCGCCAGGTCGCGGACGCGGTGCACGCCGAGGGTGGGCTGATCGTGGCCCAGCTGATGCATGCCGGCCGCATCGCTCACCCCGACAACACCGGCGGCGAGGAGATCATCGCTCCCAGCGCGATCGCCGCTCCCGGCGAGATGTTCACCTCCGAGGGCAGCAAGCCCCACCCGGTCCCCCGCGCCCTGACGACCGAGGAGATCCCTGAGGCTGTCGAGGAGTTCGTCACGGCCGCGCGCAACGCGATCGAGGCCGGGCTCGACGGCGTCGAGATCCACGCCGCCAACGGCTACCTGATCCACCAGTTCCTGGCCCCCGGCAGCAACCAGCGCGAGGACGAGTACGGCGGCTCGCCGGCCAACCGCGCCCGCTTCGCCATCGAGGTCACCCGGGCCGTGGTCGACGCCATCGGCGCCGACAAGGTCGGCATCCGGATCAGCCCCGCGCACAACATCCAGGGCGCGACCGAGGAGGACGCCGCCGACGTCGAGGCGACGTACACCGGCCTCATCCAGGAGATCGCGCCGCTCGGCCT
>JBAVCA010000349.1:0-2627 GCA_049586475.1 Nocardioides sp. | reverse complement strand
GTCTTCTTCAGCACCGGCCTGCTCAGCGGTCAGCACGGCGGCCGGCTTCCATACCCGCAGGAGCACGACGACCGAGGCAGCCGCCACCAGGGCGGCCACGATGTCAGCGAGCGGTACCGAGATGTAGTTCGCGGCGATGAACTGGCCCACCCCGAAGGTCACACCGCAGACGATCGCGGGCAACCAGGTGGCGCGGACGCCGCGCCGACCGTCGACGATGAAGACCAGGATCAGCGGCACGATGACAGCGAGGATCGGAGTCTGCCGGCCGACCATGCCGCCGAGCCCGTCCACGGTCAGCCGGGGGTCGTCGCTCACCGCGGAGGTGACCGAGGCGAGGGTGACGATGGGCGTGGCAAGCGCGCCGAAGGCAACGGGCGCGGTGTTGGCGACCAGTGCGACCACGGCGGCCTTGACCGGCCGGAAGCCGAGCGCCATCAACATCACGACGGTGATCGCGACCGGCGTGCCGAAACCAGCAAGGGCCTCGAGCAACGCACCGAAGCAGAACGCGATGATGATCGCCTGGATCCGCTGGTCGGGGCTGACTTTTTCGAACGAGCGTCGGAGCACGTCGAAGTGCCCGGAGGCCACGGTCAGGTTGTAGACCCAGATCGCGTTGATCACGATCCACAGAATCGGGAAGAAGCCGAACACCGCGCCTTCCGCTCCCGCCCAGAGCGCCTGGCCCACGGGCATCGAGAACAGCACCACCGCAACGACCAGCGCGACGGCGAGGGAGATAAGCCCAGCGATCCAGGCCTTCAGGCGCAGACCGCCGAGCAGGACGAAGAGGGTGAGCAGGGGGATCGCGGCGCACAGCGCGCTGAGCGCGAGCGAGCCGCCGACGGCGTCGAGGTCTTGTCGGAACATGCGGTTGGCTCCCGAGGGTCGTACGGATGGGCTGGGTCGTGGGTCTGGTGAGGGGTCCGACGGATCAGGTGTCGAGGAACGCGTCGACAGGTACACCTCGGATCGAGGCGTCGAGCACCTCGATCGTGTGGGCCATCGCCATCTCGTGGCCGGATCGCTCGATGGCCGAGGTGACCTGCATCAGGCATCCGGGGTTGGCGGTCACGAGCACCTGGGCGCCGGTGGCGACGATGTTGGCGGCCTTGCGGTCACCGAGCTCGCGGGCCGGCGCCGGGTTGAGGATGTTGTAGATGCCAGCCGAGCCGCAGCACAGCTCGGGCTCAGCGATCTCCTTCAGCGCCAGGGCAGGAATTGCTTCGAGCAAGCGGCGCGGCTGCGCGCGGACGCCCTGGGCATGGGCCAGGTGGCAGGCGTCGTGGTAGGCGATCGTCATCTCCAGCGGATGCCTCATGGCCACCGGCCCGAGCTCGTCGAGGATCTCAGAGACGTCGCGCACCTTCTCGGCGAACGCCTGCGCGCGGTCGGCGTAGGCCGGGTCGTCACTCAGCAGCCGGGCGTACTCCTTCATCGTGGAGCCACACCCGGCTGCGTTGACGACGACATAGTCCACCCCGCTGGACTCGAAGGAGTCGACGAGCCGGCGGGCGAGCTTCTGTGCCTCCTCCTCGCGGCCGTTGTGCACCGACAGCGCGCCGCAACAGCCCTGTGCAGTGGGCACGACGACATCGAATCCCTCGGCGCGCAGTACCCGAGCGGTCGCAGAGTTCACGCCCGGGAAGAAGGCTCCCTGGACGCAGCCGGTGAGCAGGCCGACGACGGCGCGGCGCTTGCCGTCGGCGCGGATGTAGGCCGGCAGCGGCTCCGGCCTGCCCAGACGCGGCGCCAGACCCTCCATCGCAGCGAGCTGCGGTGACAGCCGCTCCAGGAGCCCGGTGCGGCGCATCGCCCGGTCGAGCCCGACTGCCTGCATCGCCCGCAGCGGACCGCGCAGCAGGCGCAGCCGCTTCGGGTGCGGGAACAGCGAGAAGATAAGTCCCCGAAGGGCCTTGTCCTGCGGGGTGCGCTCGTAGTTGCGCTCCACCTGTGCCCGGGTCTGCTCGATCAGGGTGTCGTACTGCACGCCGGAGGGGCACGCCGTCACGCATGCCATGCAACCCAGGCACGCATCGAAGTGCGACACCATCGAGTCACCCATCGGCTCGCCCTCCAGACCCTCCTTCATCAGGTAGATCCGGCCGCGGGGGCTGTCCATCTCCTCGCCCCACAAGACGTAGGTCGGACAGGTCGGCAGACAGAACCCGCAGTGCACGCAGTCGCCGATCAGCGCGGCGTCGGGCGGGTGGTGCTCGTCGAAGGCGCCGCTCGAGACGGGCGGGCCGAGATCGATGATCCCGCCCATCTCCCCCAGGGACCCGCCCTGCGAGCCGGAGCTGTCGTGCTCGAACTTCTCGGTCATTCAGAGGCCTCCCACGAAGCGGCCCGGCGCGAGCCGGTGGTCAGGGTCGAACTGGTCCTTCACCCGACGCATCAGGTCCAGGGCAGGCACCGGTCCCCACACGTCGAGGGCCGCCTTCACGTCCGCTGACGCGTCGAGCACGACGGCGCTGCCGCCGTGGCCGGTGCAGGTGCGGCGGAGCCGCTCGAGGGCAGCGCGCGCACTGTCGACGGGGCTGCCGGGCGCGAGAGCCGCGTACGCCACGCCGGCCCCCGCCGAGCCGCGGAGGCTCACGCCCGCGTCGGTGGCCGCCTGCAAC
>JBAVCA010000348.1:0-6411 GCA_049586475.1 Nocardioides sp. | reverse complement strand
CCGCAGCGGCGGCGATCACGCGTGCCGAGCTGGCCCCGACCCCGGGCAGGTCGGTCAGGGTGCCGGCCTCGACCGCACGGGCCACCTCTTCTTCGGACAGCGGCAGGATCGCGGCGGCGGCGCCCCGGAAGGCCTTGACCTTGTAGGTGTCCTCGCGGGCGCGCTCCAGTAGAAAGGCGATCCGCCGCAGTGCCGCGACCGGACCGTCGTCGTACGACCCCGCAGGGCCCGGACGGTGCGTCATTCTTTACTCCACAGTCGGTGGATGGACATCATCGCTGGTCAACGCTGCGCCCGGAGGTGGCCGTCGCTCGGAATCCACAGGGCCCTCCCCAGCTTGTCCACCGCACTGGGCTCATGTGCACAGGCTTCTCCACAGGTTCCTCCACAGGTCGGCAGACGAATGCATTGACCGGGACCCCCGGACTCCCTAGGTTTGCGGCCAGACGAGGCCTCCGGGCCATCTGGTGAGGCTCGCAGGGGAAGGCGAGCTTCACCACGATGACCCGGGGGCCTCTTCTCATCGCCACGGACGGCCGTCGCTCAGCGGCCGTGGAACTGAGCCGGCCGCTTCTCCTGGCTGGCGGCGATGCCCTCCTGGAGATCGTGCGTCGCGAGCGTGATCGGCTGGGCGAGCGCTTCCCACTGCAAGGCGGCGTCGAGATCCGCATGCCCGTGGCCGGAGAGCGCGATCTTGGTCAAACGGGTGGCGATCGGCGCCAGTGCTGCGACCTGGACTGCGCTCTCGAGCGCTGCTTCGAGAAACCCTTCGCGGGGCATGATCCGCGAGACCAGACCGAGCCGCAGCGCCTCCTCGCCCTGCACGAGGCGGCCGGTCAGCAGCAGGTCGCGTGCAGCGGCGGCGCCGACCGCATTCGGCAGCAAGAAGGTCCCAGCCATTCCCGGGTGCATCCCCAGCTTGAGGAACGGCATTCCCATCTTGGCGCTGTCGGCGGCGTAGCGGATGTCGCACGCCAGCGCCATGCACAGACCGGCGCCGATCGTGGCACCGTTGATGGCCGCGATCGTCGGCACCTCGAGACGCCGGATCGAGAGCCAGGCCCGGTAGAAGGCGATCATCCGGGTGCGGAGCTCATCGACACTGGCGTCGGGGTCGCCGGCGATCCACGACGTGATCCCGCCGGAGCAGAACGCGCTCCCCTCACCGGTGACCACCACCGCTCGCACCGTGGGATCTGCCGCGAGCTCGTCGACCGCCGCCACCCAGGAGTCGGTCATCTCCGGCGACATCGCATTGCGCAGGTCCGGGTTGTCGAGCACGAGCAGGGCGACACCGTCGCTGGGGCGTTCGAGTCGGAGGTGCTTGAGGTCAGCCATCCCCGGAGCCTACTGACCGACGCTCGAGGCTCAGAGCGAGCCGGCTGTGCAAGTTGGAGGACGACCCAGGTGACCGTGGCGTAATCTCCGAGCCACTGGACCACTCGGCCCGGTGCGTCAACAACCACCAAGGAGGCCGTCATGGCGGAGACCTGGAGCGGCGAGTTCTACTGCGTCAAGTGCAAGGAGAAGCGCGAGGCTGAGGGCGAGGTGCGCGTCAACGACAAGGGCACCCGCATGGCTAAGGGCGTATGCCCTGTGTGCGGCACCAACCTCAACCGGATCCTCGGCAAGGCCTGAGTCCACCGCAGGCGGGCGGTCGTTCGCCCGTGGGGAGCACGACCGCCCGCCTGTGGAGGAGCCCGGCGCCCACGGCGTCCCCCGTGTGAGGCTGCAGCGGTGCCCAGCAGCCCACCCCGCCTGCGACCGGGACTGCACGTCGTACGACGGGACGCCACCAGCGTGCAGGTCGGCCTCGATCCGCCGCACCGAGTGGTGCTGCCCGCGGACCGCGCGTGCCTGGCATTCCTCGAGAGCCTGCGTCAAGGCACAGCTGCCGAGCCCGTCGACGACGCCCAGGCCAGGACACTGCATGACCTACGAAGGGCCGATCTCCTCGTGGAGCACCCTGCGGCACCCAGGGACGTCCCTACCGTCGCCCTCCATCACCACGGGTTTGCCGAGGCCACCTCGCGCCTGACCAAGATGCTCGCGCACGTCGGGATCACGGTGACCACGCACCCCGCCCCAGATCTCGTCGTGACGTGCGCCGTGGCACCGCTACCACGCGCTCTCGTCGATCCCTGGCTTGCCGAGGGCACCCCCCACCTCGTCGTGGCCGGCACCGGCCGACCCGGTGGCCTCCGGGTCGGACCGTTGGTCGAACCGGGACTCACCGCCTGCCTGCGCTGCATCGATGCCACGGAGGCCGCCGACGACCCACGCCGCCCCCTGCTGGTCGAGCAGCTCGCTACCAAGGTCGCCTCCCCCATCGAGCCGCTGACCCTCACGCTCGCCCTCGCCTGGGCTGCCCGCGACATCGCCCGCTTCCTCGTCGGCGACGTCGCGACAACATGGTCGGCGACCGTCGATGTCGACGAACCGGTGCCGCAGGTCCGGACGTGGCTGCGACACCCGGAGTGCGGGTGCTGCTGGGACGACCTCCCGTACTGACCACCGACTCGCGGCGCCGCGACTCACCACCACTCGTGGTCGAGCTTTCCCTCCATCGCCCGCACGTTCTCGCGCGAGCAGGTGCGGCAGTAGTGCAGCGTGCGCCCTCGCTCGATGCTGGTCGCCCACGTCAAGAGCTCGCTGGTGTCGCTCTCCTCAACCCCGCAGTTCGAGCACGTCTGGCTCATCGGTCCAGCCTAGGGCTCTCGGCGGCACAGCAAGTGAAAGAAGCCGGGTACGACGTCGAACGTCGTACCCGGCTTCCGGTGATGCACCCGCGATCAGGGTGGTGGGAGGTGACACTCCGGTTCTACAGGGCGCGGGCGAGGGCGAGTCGCGCCTGCTGCGCGGCGCGCTCGGCCTTGCGGCTCAGGCGTCGAGAGCGAGCGAGCTGGTGGCCCGCACGCAGCTCCTGCGCCTCCCCCAAGCGTGCGGACATCTGGGTCCGCGCGAGGTCTTCGTACATGGCGTTCACGGTGGTGCTCCAATTCTTGTCAGTGGTCTGGTGAAGATGATGCGGACTCAGCTGCCTCAGCTGGCCCATGCGGCGTCCTTGCGGGGGCGACCGCGCGGGCGCTTGCGGGGGATCACTACTCCCTGGAGGAACAGCTCACCGCCCCAGACGCCCCACGGCTCGCGCCGATCGAGGGCTCCGTCGAGGCAGAGCTCGCGCACCGGGCACTGCTGGCACAGCGCCTTGGCGTACTCGACGTCCGCGGGACGCTCGGCGAACCACAACTCCGGGTCGTTCGAGCGGCACGGCCTCAGTGCCTCGTCGACCTTGCCGGCCTCGTCGTGGAGAGCGCCGAGCGTGGTCACCTGGTGGCCGCTGGTGCGCTCGAGCGTGCTGGCGTTCATTCGGCTCACCTCCCTATCTCTTGTCTGATCGCTGGTCTGGTTGTTGCGGGTCGTGCGGTGGTGCTGGGTCATGCCTCTCCTGACAAACACAAAGACCGCGGATCCCTTTCGGGTTCCGCGGCCTGGAGGCTGCACTTTGCTGATGGCTATCAACAAAGAGGCGGACTCCAGGCAGGAATCTTCGGGGTGCGGGCGAGAACGCCCACGAGTCCCGGGGCGGAGCTCTGGTGCTGACCATTCGTGGCCGATGCATCGATCAGGAGATCGATGCCATCGACGCAGGCAGCGAAGGCGTAGCCGCGCGGGGACGTGACGAAAACGGACGTGCTGCCCAGGTTGTTGCTGGTGCTGGGGTCAGCAAGCGTCGTTGCCGTGGTGTTGATGTTCTCCATGGAGGCCACCTCCTTCGATGCATTCGTGCGCGAGCCTTGTCAGGACCCTGATGCGCTGTTGGTCATCCGATGTCGAGCACGCTACGCGCCCCTGCGCTGCGGGGGCAAACCATTTATGAACTAATTCTCAGGAACTTCGATATCGCTTGCCGACGTGGGCTTCAACCGACGAGCTCGAGCAGCTCGGGCCCGTACTTCTCCAGCTTCTCGGGGCCGATGCCGTTGATGGCTTTCAGCGCGATCTCGGTGCGCGGCTTGAGCTCGGCAACGAGCTCGAGCGTGGCGTTGCTGAACACCATGAACGCCGCGATCTCGTCGGTCTTGGCGCGATCCTTGCGCCACTCGCGCAGGCGATCGTAGAGCTCTACGTCGTAGCGCACCGGGCAGTCGGCGCAGCGACGGCGGGCCTTGTCGGCCTGGGCCAACGGCTTGCCGCACTCCACGCAGGTCCGCGCTCCCTTGCGCGCGCTCGCGCGAGATGTCGCCGGGCCCGCCGCCCGAGCAGACTCGGGCAGCAAGTCGGTGAGGAACCGCGACGGCTTGCGACGGGGGGCCTGCCCCGGGTTGCGAGCTTGGGCCCATGAGACGACCAGGTCGTTGCGGGCGCGGGTCATCCCGACGTAGAGGAGTCGACGCTCTTCCTCGATCGCGGCCGGGGTGGTGGCGTAGGTGAACGGCAGGGTGCCGTCCTGCACTCCGACCAGGAAGACTGCGTCCCACTCGAGTCCCTTGGCTGCGTGGAAGGTCGCCAACGTGACGCCCTCGGCGACCGGTGCGTGCTGCTCGGTCGCGCGGCGATCGAGGTCGTCGACGAAGGCATTGAGCCGGCCCGGTGTGAGACCTGACGTTGGATCTGTGGCTGCATCTGCCGGTCGGTTCGACGACGGGTCCGGGGTGGTGGACTCGGCAGCAAAGGCCTCGGCCTGACTGACCAGCGCCTGCCACGATTCCCACCGATCGCGGGTCTTGCCGCGCGCCTCGGGCGCGTCGGAGGACCAGCCCATGCCGGCCAGGGTGTCGCGCACCAGGTCGACCCAGCTCTCACCGTCGGCCGGCATCGCTCCGGAGCGCGCCGCACCGCGCAGCCGGGTGACCGCCTCACGCACCTCGGGCCGATCGAAGAACCGGGACGCCCCGCGGATCACGTAGGGGATGCCGGCATCGGTCAGCGCTTCCTCGTAGGCCTCCGACTGGGCGTTGATGCGGAAGAGCACCGCGATCTCGGACAGGGCGTGACCGGCGACCTGCAGCGTTTTTACCCGTGCCGCGACCGCGGACGCCTCGGCGACCTCGTCGGGGTGCCCCTCGAAGACCACGGCCGCACCCGCTGGACGTTGGGCCCGGAGCTGGACGGAGGTGCTCGCCGTCCCTGCCAGCAGGGTGTTGGCTGCACCGACGACCTCGGGGGTGGAGCGATAGTTGCGGGTCAGCTCGATCGATGTGGTGCCGGTGTGCTTGGCCGGGAAGTCGCGCAGGTAGTCGGCGTTGGCTCCCGCGAAGGAGTAGATCGTCTGGGCGGGGTCGCCGACCACGCACAGCTCGTCGCGTCCGCCCAACCAGAGGTCGAGCAGTGCCGACTGCAGCGGGGAGACGTCCTGGTACTCGTCGACGACGAACCACTTGTACTGCCGGCGCACCTGCGCCGCGACGCGCTCGTCGTCGGCCAGCAGTCCGGCAGTGAGGAGCAGGACGTCCTCCATGTCCATCCGCCCCTGACCGCGCTTGACGTCCTCGTAGCCGGACAGGACCCGCGCGACGGTCTCGGCGTCGAGGTTGGCCACCGACCGGTTGCGAGCGGCGGCGATGGTCGGGTAGTCCTCGGGACGGACGTTGCTGACCTTGGCCCACTCGACCTCGGACGCCAGGTCGCGCAGCAGGGCCTGGTCCGTGCTCACCCGCAGCCGGCGCGCCGCTTGCACGATGAGGGGGATCTTGGACTCGGTCAGCGTCGGCAGCTCGGTGCCGTGCACGTGGGGCCAGAAGAAGCGTAGCTGCCGCAGGGCTGCTGCGTGGAAGGTACGTGCCTGGACCGAGCCCGCCCCCAGTCCGCGCAGACGCCCGCGCATCTCCCCCGCCGCGCGCGTCGTGAAGGTGACCGCCAGGACCTCGGTCGGCGCATACACCCCACTGAGGACGCCGTGAGCGATGCGGTGCGTGATCGCCCTGGTCTTGCCGGTGCCGGCTCCCGCCAGCACTCGCACCGGGCCCCGGAGGGTCTCCGCGACCTGGCGCTGCTCCGGGTCGAGGCCGGAGAGCAGCGCGGACACCTCGGACATGGAACAACTCCTGGCGGCTAGTGGTTGGATCAGGCGACAGTTACGACCATAGACGCCGAAGGGGACACTCCCAGATGAGCAGCTTCACGATGTACAGCACCCCGTGGTGTGGGTACTGCCACCGACTCCGGGGCCAGCTCGACCGCGAAGGAATCACCTACGACGTGGTCGACATCGAGCAGCAGCCGGAAGCGGCCCTGATCGTCGAGAAGGCCAACAATGGCAACCAGACGGTGCCGACACTGGTCTACTCCGACGGCAGCGCGCAGACCAACCCGTCGCTGGCCCAGGTCAAGGAGAAGATCGCCGCCCTCGCCGGCTGATCTCTTCCCACACGCACCCCCACGATTCCCGCCGAGTCGGCGCCTTTAGGC
>JBAVCA010000347.1:0-8427 GCA_049586475.1 Nocardioides sp. | reverse complement strand
CGTGACGGTCGACCCCGGCAGCGGACGTCGGGGATCCTCGGTGCGGCTCTCGCTCGGCGCCGGCACGGTAGCCGGGGTCGACTTCGGCCACAGCCACGTCGCTGTGGCGCTCGGCGACCTGACGGGCCACATCCTCACCGAGGAGCGCAGGCCCCTGGCCCACGCCCACCCTCACGCCGAGGCGCTGGCGATCGCTGCCGAGATGCTTGCTCGTATGTCCCTCGGCCAGAGCCCCTTGCGGCATGTCGGGCTCGGCCTTCCCGCCCCGGTCGTGAACGAGACGGTCGGATCCCCGTCCATCTTCCCGGGGTGGGAGGGCATCCATCCTCGCGAGGCGGCCGAGGAGTACTTCGGCGTGCCGGTATCGGTGGAGAACGACGCTAACCTCGGCGCCCTGGCCGAGCACCGCCAGGGTGTCGGCCTGGGCTACGACAGCTCGGTGTTCGTCAAGATCTCCTCCGGCGTCGGCGCCGGGATCATCATCGACGACCGGCTCTACCACGGCTCTGGCGGCACTGCCGGAGAGATCGGGCACCTCACCCTGGACGAGCAGGGCCCGCTGTGCCGTTGCGGCAGCCGCGGGTGCCTGGAGGCCTACACCGCTTCAGGACCCGTGCTGGAGATGCTGGCGACCCAGCTCCCGGGCGTCGATCTCGACGGCATCTTCGAGGCTGCTCGCGACGGCAACATCTCCGCTCAGCGAACGCTCGAGGACGCCGGGCTCCACCTCGGCTGGGCCCTGGCCAGCATCGTCAACCTGCTCAACCCGGCCATCGTCGTGGTGGGCGGAGACATGGCCCGCGCCGGTGACCTCCTGCTGGCCTCGGCGCGGATAGGTCTCCGCCGTCACGCCCTGGACTCGGTTGCCCTGACCCCAGTGCTCAGCTCCACGCTCGGCGAGCGGGCCAGCCTCGTCGGGGCCGTGCTCCTCGCTGCCGAGAGCACCGAGCTCGTCGTCGACGCCGACTGATCCCGTCCTTGGCACCCTGGCTGTCATGACCGATGACACCACCGTGCAGACTCGCGTGCTTGGGCCGGACCGCACCGCTCACTGTCTCTGCGCTGGGTCTGGGCTGCATGGGCATGTCGGAGTTCGACGGTGCGCGCTCGGAGGAAGCCGCCGGCATCGCGGCGACATGTCGCACATCGCCGCCTGACCGCCTGCCCGGGTGAGGCGGACGCCGAGGGAGCCGTGATCTGGTGAAGTCTGAAGCCGATCGAGGAGGGCGCCCAGATGTCCCACGAGCAGTCAGAGATCGAAGCCATCGAAGCCATCGAGGCGGAACGGCGACGGCGGCTTCATCCCGACAACCGCCCCGAAGGCTCCGAGGTGGACAACACCCACGCAACCTTGCCGACGCTGGATGCCTGGGAGGCCGAGAGCAACCAGGGTGAGCGCCTCGGTTCCTCGGACCCCAGCAAGGTGTTCCGTGACACCGAGGTCACGGAGGAGGAGCGCGCATCCATTGCCGCCGAGCGGGAGCGACGCCTCGACCCTGCCAACCGCCCTGAGGGCGCCGAGGTCGACAACACTGGCCGCAAGGTCGTCGACGGCCGCTTCGTCGACGAGGACGATCCGGACGGCTGACCTCAGCGGCCGAGCCGCCCCGCCAGCGCCTCGAGGCTGAGCTCTGCCCTCCGCCGTACGTCGGGATCCGGGTCACCCAGGGCGGCCTCGACGACCGCGACGTGCTCGGTGTCGCCGACGACCGCAAGCGCTCGCAGCGCCTGCGCGCGCACCCGGGACAGTCCGTGGCCGACCAGGGCCGCCGCCCCGTCGCCGGCACCGGCCACGTCGTGCCGGGCAACGACCTTGAGACACATCTCAGCCGGGCGCCAGTGCTCGTCGCGCAACCCCTCGACCACGGCGCTCGTGGCACCGTCGTGCCACACGTGCAGGAGTCCACGCGCACCCCAGGAACGTACCCAGTGGTCGCCCCAGCGGGCCCGGTCCAACACGGCGTCACCGGGCAGCCAGTCATGGCCGGTCAGACCTCGCAGCTCCTCGAGGTAGCGCTCCCGCGGAGCACCCCGGAGAAGCTCGATGCAGGCCGTGGCGAGGACCGCGGTGCCCAGGCGCGCAGCGAGGTCCTCGACGAGGTCCGCCACCCGCGCTCGCTCACGCTCCATGGCGCTACCGTGCCTCACATGAGCCCCGACGTCGACGTCCTGCTGCAACGAGCTCGAGCCTGGGTGGCCCAGGATCCTGACCCCCGGACCAGGGCAGAGCTGGAGCAGGTCATCGCCGACGTCGTCGACGGCCAGGACCCGCACGCCGCCGCCGACCTCGCGGACCGCTTCCAGGGAACGCTGGAGTTCGGCACCGCCGGGCTTCGGGGCGCGCTGGGCGCCGGACCCAATCGGATGAACCGTGTCGTGGTGCTGCGAGCGGCTGCCGGGCTGGCGGCCTACCTGCGCGAACAAGGTCCGAGCTCCGGCGGCTCCGTCGTGATCGGCTACGACGCGCGCCACAACTCCGACGTCTTCGCCCGCGACACCGCCGAGGTGATGACCGGGGCGGGGTACACCGCTTGGGTCCTGCCACGCGCTCTGCCCACCCCGCTGCTCGCCTTCGCCATCCGTGAGCTGGGATCGGTGGCCGGCGTCATGGTCACCGCGAGCCACAACCCGCCTGCGGACAACGGTTACAAGGTCTACCTCGGCGACGGCAGCCAGATCGTGTCACCTGCTGACGCTGACATCGCTCGGCACATCGCCGCTATCGGCACCGTGGAGTCGATCCCCCGTGGCAGCATCGCGACCGTCCTCGGCGAGGACATCGTCGACCACTACCTCGACACCGTCGCCGGTCTCGCCGGCGACGGCCCGCGCGACCTCGACATCGTCTACACCCCGCTGCACGGTGTAGGCGCCTCCTCCGTGGTGCAGGTGCTGGAGACCGCCGGGTTCGACGCGCCTCAGATGGTCGTCGAGCAGGAGCAGCCGGATGCCGACTTCCCCACCGTCGGCTTCCCCAACCCCGAGGAATCCGGCGCGATGGACCTCGCCCTCGCCCTGGCCGAGCGCAACGGTGCCGACATCGTGGTGGCCAACGACCCCGACGCCGACCGCTGCGCCGTCGCCGTGCCAGGACTGCAGGGTTGGCAGATGCTGCGCGGGGACGAGGTCGGGGCCCTCCTGGCTCACCGGCTGCTCTCGAGCGGCAAGCAAGGCACCTACGCCACGTCCATCGTCTCGTCGTCCCTGCTGGGCAAGCTGGCCGAGGCAGCCGGTCAGCCACACGTCGAGACCTTGACCGGCTTCAAGTGGATCTCGCGTGTCGAGGGACTGGCCTTCGGCTACGAGGAGGCGCTGGGCTACTGCGTCGACCCGGAGCACGTCCGCGACAAGGACGGTGTCTCAGCGCTCCTCCTGCTGTGCGAGATCGCAGCCGAGCTCAAGGCGGAGGGGTGCGGCCTGCTGGACCGGCTCGACGAGATCGCCACCGAGCACGGGCTGCACGCCACCGACCAGGTCTCGGTGCGCGTCGATGACCTCTCTGTCATCACCCGAGCGATGGCCCGCCTGCGCGCCGACCCGCCACACACCCTGGGCGGGTTCGAGGTCCTCGTGGCCGAGGACCTCGCCGACGGCGTCGGAGACCTGCCTCCGACCGACGGACTGCGCTACCGACTCGGCGAAGGCGCCCGCGTCATCGTGCGCCCGAGTGGCACCGAGCCGAAGATCAAGTGCTACCTCGAGGTCGTCGTCCCGGTCGAGCCGTCCGGAGGAGTCCCGGCGGCACGCATCGTGGCCGCTGGTCGCCTTGACGCCATCGGAGCGGACATCCGCGCCGCGGCCGGCCTCTGATGTCAGACCAGGACGAGGACGAGAAAGAGCAGCAACGAGCCGGTGAGGGCGATGATCTCGCCCACGGCGACACGACGCACGATGCCTGCGGCAAAGCCCGCCTGCTCTGCTGATCGCGCAGCGATCCCCTCCCTGGCAAGTGCGTCGGAGACCCGGGCGCGGATCCGCTCCTGGACGAAGAGCGCGTGCGACGTCGAGGCACTGTCGGGCTTCTCGGACGGCATCGGCATGGCCGGAAGGCTGCCCATCATCTGGGCGCCCGGTCCTCCGCCGGTCCTGAGCCCTTCCCGGTGGAGCTGACGGCGTGAGCGTCCGATCGCCGGCGAGGTGAAGCGCCGCTCGCCGACGAAGACGACGAGCACCTGACGAACAGTCACCGACTCGATCGCCACGAGCGGGACCGTGACGGTCTCGAGCATGTTGCGCAGGACCAGGGTGGAGGCGTCCAGCTCGACCCGCGGTCGCACCATCGCTGCGTAGGCAGCGGCTGCGAGGAAGGACGCCAGGGCAACGGTTGCGTACGACCGTTCGCCCGAGGAGTCGAGCAGGGCGAGGACGGCGACCGCGATCGCAATCACCACGGCCGCCATGCCGATCACTCGCCCGGAGGTCGCGCTGAAGCGCTCGATCTCTTCACTCATCTGGGTGCACCTGGGTCCGGGTTCTTTCCTCGAGAATTGCAACTTTCCCCTCACGCTCCCGGCAACCCTATGCTGACGCCTATGGCTACACCCGCTACGGCTGAACCCACCGACTTCTCCGACGTCACCGGGTCCCAGGCCTCGCTCACCCGATTCCTGCACGGGCTCCCCGGCGTCGACCAGGTCGGCGCCGAAGCGCGAGCCGCCTCCTTGTCGACCCGCTCGATCAAGACCACCGCGAAGGCGCAAGCCCTGGACCTTGCCATCACGATGGTCGATCTGACCACCCTCGAGGGCCAGGACACCCACGGCAAGGTCCGGGCTTTGGCCGCCAAGGCGATGCGGCCCGATCCCGCCGACCCGTCCTGCCCATCGGCTGCTGCCGTGTGCGTCTACCCCGACATGGTCGCCACAGCCAAGGAGGTCCTCGGCACCAGCGGCGTCAACATCGCAGCCGTCGCCACTGCCTTTCCCAGCGGCCGGGCCGCCATGGACATCAAGCTCGCCGACACCCGTGACGCCGTGGAGTCCGGTGCCGACGAGATCGACATGGTGATCGACCGCGGCGCGTTCCTCTCGGGCCGCTACCTGCAGGTCTTCGAGGAGATCGTCGCCGTCCGCGAGGCCTGCGCCCGGCCCGACGGCTCCGAGGCGCACCTCAAGGTCATCATGGAAACCGGCGAGCTGCAGACCTACGACAACGTCCGACGGTGCAGCTGGCTGTCGATGATGGCGGGCGCGCACTTCATCAAGACCTCGACCGGAAAGGTGCAGCCCGCCGCCACCTTGCCGGTGACCCTGGTCATGCTCGAGGCAGTGCGTGACTTCCGAGAGGCGACCGGCCAGATGGTCGGCGTCAAGCCGGCGGGCGGGATCCGCACCTCCAAGGACGCGCTGAAGTACCTGGTGATGGTCAACGAGGTCGCCGGTCCCGACTGGTTGTCCCCCGACTGGTTCCGGTTCGGCGCCTCGACCCTGCTCAACGAGCTGCTCATGCAGCGGACCAAGCTCACCACCGGCCGATACTCCGGCCCCGACTACTTCACCCTGGACTGAGGCACGCATGGCAACGTCTGACACCACCACCCCCGCCTGGGACTACGCCCCGGCTCCCGAGTCACGCAGCATCCTCGACCTCAAGCCCTCCTACGGTCTGTTCATCGATGGTGAGTTCGTGGACGGTCACGGACCGAGCTTCAAGACGATCAGCCCGGCCACCGAGGAGGTGCTCGCCGAGGTCGCCGAGGCCGACGACTCAGACGTCGACGCCGCGGTCAAGGCGGCCCGTCGCGCCTACACCCGCGTCTGGTCGAAGATGTCGGGCAGCGAGCGCGCGAAGTACCTCTACCGCATCGCCCGGATCATCCAGGAGCGCAGCCGCGAGCTGGCCGTCCTGGAGTCGCTCGACAACGGCAAGCCGATCAAGGAGTCCCGCGACGTCGACATCCCCGTGGTCGCTGCCCACTTCTTCTACTACGCCGGCTGGGCCGACAAGCTCGAGCACGCCGGCTACGGCACCAACCCGCAGCCGCTGGGCGTCGCGGCCCAGATCATCCCGTGGAACTTCCCGCTGCTGATGCTCGCCTGGAAGATCGCCCCGGCCCTGGCGTGCGGCAACACCGTCGTCCTCAAGCCCGCCGAGACCACGCCGTTGACCGCGCTGCTGTTCGCCGAGATCTGCCAGCAGGCAGACCTGCCGCCAGGCGTGGTCAACATCATCACCGGCGCCGGGTCCACTGGGCAGACCATGGTCTCCCACCCTGACGTCGACAAGGTCGCCTTCACCGGGTCCACCGGGGTCGGCAAGGCGATCGCGCGCGCGGTGGCCGGCACCGACAAGCGGGTCACCCTCGAGCTGGGCGGCAAGGCCGCCAACATCGTCTTCGACGACGCACCGCTGGACCAGGCGGTCGAGGGCATCGTCAACGGCATCTTCTTCAACCAGGGCCATGTCTGCTGCGCGGGCTCGCGGCTGCTGGTGCAGGAATCGATCGCCGACGAGCTGCTCGAGCGGCTCAAGCGACGGATGTCCACGCTGCGCATCGGCGACCCGCTGGACAAGAACACCGACATCGGAGCGATCAACTCCGCCGAGCAGCTGGCGCGGATCCGAGAGCTCTCCGACATCGGGGAGGCGGAGGGTGCCGAGCGCTGGGCGCCCGCCTGCGAGCTGCCCAGCCAGGGGTTCTGGTTCCCGCCGACGCTGTTCACCGGCGTCACCCAGGCCCACCGGATCGCCCGCGAGGAGGTCTTCGGGCCGGTGCTCTCGGTGCTGACCTTCCGAACGCCGTCCGAGGCCGTGGAGAAGGCCAACAACACGCCGTACGGACTCTCGGCCGGCGTCTGGACCGAGAAGGGTTCGAGGATCCTGCACATGGCGGGAGCCCTGCGCGCCGGCGTGGTGTGGGCCAACACGTTCAACAAGTTCGACCCGACCAGCCCGTTCGGTGGGTACAAGGAGTCCGGGTACGGCCGCGAAGGCGGACGTCAGGGCTTGGCCGCCTACCTCAAGGGAGAGCGCTGAGATGGCTCGCATCGACGTACGCAAGACCTACAAGCTCTACATCGGCGGGGCCTTCCCCCGTTCGGAGTCGGGCTACTCCTATGTCGTCAACGACGCGAAGGGACGATTCGTGGCCAACGCCGCCCTGGCCTCCCGCAAGGACGCCCGCGATGCCGTGGTCGCCGCGCGCAAGGCCTTCGGCTCGTGGTCGAGCCGCACCGCCTACAACCGGGCCCAGATCCTCTACCGGGTCGCCGAGCTCATGGAGGACCGTCGTCCGCAGTTCGTCGCGGCGCTCCAGCAGTCCGAGGGCCTGACCGCCGCCCGCGCCAACGCCGCGCTCGACGCCGCCATCGACAGACTGGTCTGGTACGCCGGGTGGGCCGACAAGCTCACCCAGGTGGTGGGCAACGCCAACCCGGTGGCCGGACCGTTCTTCAACCTCTCCACCCCCGAGCCGACCGGCGTCGTGGCGGTGCTGGCCCCGCAGGACTCCTCGCTGCTCGGCCTCGTCTCGGTCATCGCGCCGGTGATCGTCACCGGCAACACCGCGGTGGTCATCTCCTCCTACGATCGCCCGCTCCCGGCGGTGACGTTCGCCGAGGTGCTCGCCACCTCCGACGTGCCCGGCGGCGTGGTCAACCTGCTCACCGGGTCGGCCGCGACGATCTCGCCCTGGCTCGCCTCGCACATGGACGTCAACGCGATCGACCTCGTCGGTCTCGCCGGCACCGAGGGGGCGGCCGAGCTCGCCACCGACCTCGAGGTCGCCGCCGCCGACAACCTCAAGCGCGTGCGTCGTGCTCCCGCCACGGAGCCCGACTGGAGTGCCGCCCCGGCCTTGGACACGATGACCGACTTCGTGGAGATCAAGACCGTGTGGCACCCGATGGGCGTCTGACGCCGCGGTGCGCGAACAGGTCGACGGCGTCGCCCAGGTCATCGTGGTCGCCGGACCCAGCGGGTCCGGCAAGTCCCGTCTCGCCGAACGCACCGGGCTCCCGGTACTGAGGCTCGACGACTTCTACAAGGACGGCGACGACCCCACCCTCCCCCGGATCCCGGAGGGCCGGCCCAACGCCGGGCTCGTCGACTGGGACGACCCCGCCTCGTGGCTGCAGGACGACGCCTTCGAGGCGCTGGCGGCGTTGTGCCGCGACGGCGTCGTCGACGTGCCCGTCTACGACATCGCGACGAGTCGACGCACGGGTCGCCAGCACCTCGACCTCGCGGGCTCCGGACACTTCGTGGCTGATGGGATCTTCGCCCAGGAGATCGTGCCGCGCGCGGCCGCGGCCGGGCTCCTCGCTGATGCGCTGTGCCTGCGCCAGCACGCCGCCCTCACCTTCTGGCGGCGACTCACGCGTGACCTGCGCGAGCACCGCAAGCCCCCGCCGGTGCTCGTGCGTCGGGGGCTCGCCCTGATGCGTGCCCAGCGCGAGGTCATCGACCACGCGGTCGCCCTCGGCTGCC
>JBAVCA010000346.1:0-3647 GCA_049586475.1 Nocardioides sp. | reverse complement strand
ACCCTGGGCCGAGACCCGAGAGACCCAGCCCGACAGGACGCCGCCGACGACTGCGCCGAGGGGGATCGCGGCGAACAGCACGGCGAAGGCCAACCCGCCTGCCTCCGGTCCGTTGAAGGACTCTGCGGCGATCTCTGGAAAGAGCGCCCGGGGCATGCCGAAGACCATCGCGATCAGGTCGACGACGAACGACATCATCAGCACCGGCTGGGTGCGCAGGAACGCGAAGCCCTCGACGACCGAGCGGAGACCGGGGGTCCGGGCCCGCAACCCGTCGAGCCGTTCGACGCGGAGCGAGGGAAGGCGCACAACCGCCGACAGCGTGGCGAAGAGGGTGATGGTGTCGACGAAGTAGAGCCACTCGAGACCGATGAAGGGGATCAGGGCCCCCGCGACCAGGGGTCCCGCGATCCCACCGGCCATGAAGACGGTCATGTTGAGGGAGTTGGCAGCCGGCAGCAGGTTGGCACTGAGCAGCCGCGGGAGGATGGCGCTGCGAGTCGGCTGGTTGACGCCGAAGAACGCCTGCTGCACCGAGAAGAGCACCAGCAGCAGCCAGACGTTGGTGTTGCCGAGCGCCGCCTGCACCCAGAACAGCCCGCTGGTGCCGATCAGGCCGGCCGTGGTGATGATCAGCAGCGTGCGACGGTCGAAGACGTCAGCCAGCGCGCCGCCCCACAGGCCGAAGACGACCAGCGGGACCAGTCCGAAGAGGCCGGTCAGCCCGACGTAGGCCGACGAGCCGGTGTCGGCGTAGATCTGGGCCGGGACCGCCACCACCGTCAGCTGGGCGCCGATGACGGTGATGATGTTGGCGACCCACAACCTCCGGAAGTGGTCGTTGCGCAGGGGTCGGGTGTCGGCGACAAGCCCCCGCAGCCGGTTGCTCACGGTTCGAGGCGGGTGATGCCTGCTCCGTGGCGAACCCCGAGCTCGCGGTAGTAGAGGGAGTTGGACTCGACCCAGATCTCGGAGGAGGACCCGGCGACCGGCTTGATGGCCTTGCAGGGGACGCCCGCGGCGACGACTCCTGCGGGGATCGCAGTGCCGGGGGTGACCACCGAGCCGGCTGCGACCAGGGTCCCGGGACCCACCGAGGCGCCGTCGAGCAAGGTGCTCCCGTTGCCGATGAGCGCCTTCTCCCCGATCTCGCGGCAGTGGATCACGCAGCCGTGCCCGATGGTGACGTGCGGACCGATGGTGAGCGTCTCGCCGGGAGCGGCGTGCAGGACGGAGTTGTCCTGCACGTTGGTGCCGGCACGGACCACGATGGTGCAGATGTCGGCGCGGAGCACCGCGCCGTACCAGATGCTCGCGCCGTCCTCGACGGTCACGTCGCCGATCAGGGTCGCGGTCGGCGCGACGAAGGCGCCGGGGTGGACGACGGGAGACTTTCCCTCGAATGCGAAGAGGTTCACGAGGTGACGCTAGCGTCGAGGCATGGCTTCGTTGCGCAGGACCCCAGCCGCGGTGGCGGAGCCGATGCCTCGGGGTGAGGTGATCGCGCAGGTGCTCAGCGGCGTGGTGATCGGTGTCGGGCTGGTCTACGCCATGGTCGTGGTGCGCCGAGGCCCGGTGGTCGCGCTCGTGGTGCTGCTGATCGGGCTCGCCTACCTGCTGCGTAACTGGGGCCGGGTGAAGTGGGTGGCCCGGGGCATCGTCGCCAGCGGGACGACCGCGCTCGCGGCGGTCGTCGTGGTCCTGCTGCTCGGTCACGACATCGGGTGAGCGGTCGCAGTAGCGTCATCTCATGAACAGACCCGACCTCGACGCGTTGGTGGCCGATCTCGAGCAGCGTGAGGTCCTGGGGGTGACGATCGGCTGGGTCGACAACAACGGCATCGTGCGCTCGCGCACGGTGCCGACGGCGGAGTTGCCGAGCGTGGCGACCAAGGGGGTCGGGATCACCGCTGCCTTCGCCGTCTTCGACTCCCACGACGGCATCACCTTCGCCCATGACGGCCTCGCGACTCCCTCCGGTGACGTCCGACTGGTGCCGGTGATCGACTCCCTGACCGACGTGACCCCGCTGGTGGCCCAGCGCGGTCAGGCCTGGGTCAACGGCCGCCAGGTTGCCGCGGACGGCAGCGACTGGCCGTACTGCCAGCGGGCGGTGCTGGAGCGCCAGGTGGCGGCTGCGGCAGCGGCTGGTTTCGAGGTGCGTGCCGGCTTCGAGATGGAGATGGTCGTGGTCCGAGACGACCAGATCGCCGACCCGAGCGGCGCCGGGTGGAGTCCCGCGACCCGCGGTCCGGCGTACTCACCGAACGCGCTGCGCGACATCGACGAGTTCGTCCACCAGCTGCTCGGCGACCTGTCTGCGCACGGGGTCTCGATCGGCCAGCTGCACGCCGAGTACGGCGAGGCGCAGGTCGAGATCGCGCTGCAGGCCCTCGACCCGCTCGCGATGGCCGACGCCCAGGTCCTGGCCCGGCAGACGATCCACGCCGCTGCTCGCGCCCATGGGCTGCGGGTCAGCTTTGCGCCGATCACCACCACTGCCGGTGCCGGCAACGGGTGGCACCTGCACACCTCGCTGGTGCGCGACGGCCACAACGCGCTCACCGGCGACGACGCCCACGGTCTCTCGGTCACGGGGCGCGGCTACCTCGCCGGGCTGCTGCGCGACCTTGACGGGATCGTCGCGGTGACGGCGCCCACGACGGGCTCCTTGATGCGGCGTCGTCCCGGCTACTGGGCCGGCGCCTTCGGCTTCTGGGGGGTCGAGAATCGTGAGGCGGTCCTGCGCCTGGTGCCGTCCTCGCCCTTGCTCGGGCCCGGCAACACCAACGTGGAGCTCAAGGCCTGCGATGCCTCGGCCAACCCGTACCTGGCGCTGGCCGTCGTGATCGCCGCCGGCCTGTCAGGTGTCCGCGACGGTGCCGGCGAGGCCCTGCCCGACCCGGTGCAGGAGGACGTCGGGACCTGGGACCACGCAGCCCGCGCGGCCGCGGGGATCACGGCGCTGGCCACCACCCACCAGGAGCAGCGCGACCACCTGCTCAGCAGCGACCTGGTGCACGAGGTCCTCGGCGAGGACCTGCTCGGCGCGTTCGTGGCCTGCCGCGACGCCGACGCCGCGTGGGCGGCCGACCACACCCCGGAGGAGACGGTGGCGTCGCTGCGGTGGCGGTACTGAGCGTGGTCCCCGAGGTCCACCGACTCCCGGGCGCCGACCGGGTGCTCGCTGCCCACGGTCGCGCGTTGCCGCAAACCGACCAGCTCTGCGGTCCGTTCACGGCCCGGATGGCTTTGCACGCCGTGCTGGCCGAGCCGCCCTCCGTCGGCGACCTGGCCCGCGCTGCCGGCACCAGGATCTGGCCCCACGACGTCGCAGCGTGGCGGCCGGCCGGGGAGGCCTTGATACGCACCGGCTGGGACGACCTGCCCGCGGCTGCATCGATCGAGACGTGCGGAACGAATGCCACAGGACTAGCCGCCGGGGTGGAGATGACCTGCCCCACGGTCGGCGTGGTGCCGGCAGGTGGAGGAGGGGACGTCGCAGCGCTGATCGTGGCGCTGGGGGGCCTCGACCGTCCGCTGGGCCTGCTGGCCAACCTGCGCACCGGACCCGTCGCCCCACCGGTGCCCTCGCACGTCTCGACTGAAGCATCGGCGGGCACATCGGCGGGCACATCGGCGGGCAC
>JBAVCA010000345.1:0-2683 GCA_049586475.1 Nocardioides sp. | reverse complement strand
GAACAGGCCGCCGCCAGTCCCGGCCTTCTCGACGAAGGCGCTCAGCCCTAGGAGGACCAGGTGGAGCACTTCCTCGGGGAACACATCAGGCCAACGGGCCAAGTCCTCGGCGAAGAGATCGACGGCGGCGAGGCCGGTGGCCCCGGCGGCGGTGTCGTTGTCGGGGATGATTGATGGCCCGCTCGACATGGTCATGGCGGCCGAGGCCTGGGCAAAAGCTGCGTGGCTGAGGGGCTCCAGGTCCGGCAGCGTCTGAGGCCACTCGATGTCAAAGAAGGTGTGTCGAGTCGGCACCGGGAAGCCCTGCGATGACCGTGCCTTGGCGAGCGCGTCGTAGGGCACGAGCTGGACTGCCTCGCGGTCGTTGTCGACGACGTGGGCGAGTTGCTGCTCGTCGTCGTAGCCGATCACGACGATGTCGTGGCGGCTCATCTGCAGGCGAACGCGCAGGTAGGGCAGCTCGGCGATGTCGGCCCAGACCAGGGCCGGTCGGCCGCGCTTTACGGATTCCTGCACCCACGCCCACCCCTCTTGGGGGGCATCGGTGGCGCGGACGGTGACCTCGGCACCGAGCCGCTTCGGCAGGTCGGTCTCCAATTCGCCTCCACGACCAACCAAGTAGATCGGCGGCAGGAGTTGGGCGTCGCGGACGTAGGAAAGGTCCAAGGACCCGCTCAGCGCGAAGACGAGGCCTTCGCTTGGGGGCCCGTCCCAGCCCAGGCCCGCCCACTCAAGCAGGTCCCGCATCGCACCCGAACCGCAGTGCCCCCCGAGCCGATGAGGGTAGGTGATCACGTGAGAATCGTCGTGGCTGACCATGGCTCATTCCTATGAACAAATAGATACGATTGTCGAAACTTAGACCGGATTGATGAGCATGTCACCCATGCGTGGGACGTGACACGCGTCTCGTTGTCAACAGAAATGGCCTAGTGTGTCCGTCGTGCCACGTCAGTCGATGCGGGAGCGTTACCGCGACCATGTCCGCGCCGCCGTCCTCGAGACGGCACACGACATGATCGTTGAGCGTGGCTGGGACCGGGTCCGCATGGGGGAGATCGCAGATACTGTCGGCGTCTCGCGGGCGTTGCTCTACAAGGAGTTCAAGGACAAGCCTGGCCTGGGGGAGGCCGTGGTTCTGAGGGAAGCGGTGCGCTTCGTCGACGGGATCGAGGGGGTGCTGGAGTGTTTTCGCTCCGATGTGTCTCGGGGTTTGGCGGCTGCCGTCGACTACACCCTGGAAGAGGCGGAGCGCAGTCCCCTTCTCCGAGCGGTGCTGATCGCCAACGGCGACCCGACTTCCCAGTCCGCGACGGGCATGCTTCCCCTCCTCACCACATCGGCGCGGTCGCTCGATCTGGCGACTAGATCGCTTGCGCGCTGGGTGACGTCCAACTTCCCGGACCTCGACGTACAGGAGGTCTTCGACGCGGCTGACGCCCTGGTACGCCTCACTGTCAGCCACCTCGCGCTCCCCACCGGGTCCCGTAGCGACACTTCCCACAAGATCACCGAAGTGGGTCGGAGATACCTGGGGCTTCCCGCCGAGAATTTGTCCGCTGCGCGCACCTGAGTTGTCGCTCGGGTACGGGGCGCCACCTACGACCTCGCGGACCACGGTCGTCCGGGTAGAAGGGCGCAAGCGCTTAGCTTTCCCGGCCCCGATGGAAGGCATGCCGCCGCGCCAGATTGTGCCCACACTGTTCACCTGATTCGCCATGTCCGTATCGGACAAGCCGCTGACCCAAAGGTGTCCCTGCACCCCAGCGCTGGGGCGGGCAGGATCTGCCTTGTCTGATGCCACGTCCCATCCGGTGGCGTCTGCCGTCAAGGATGGCCGGAAGGGGACGAGTCCATTGCAGACACCAGCCTGCGAAGCGCGGTTCGCCGCCTGCCGCCGCGGTGTTTGCGTTCTGCACCTTGACCAGTCGGTTGCGCCAGCCGTCGGGGAGGATCGCCGTCTTCAGGTCGACGCCATCGATGCTGAAGCCGTGCAGTTCCTCAAATGGTGAGAGCTCGCCGGCGACACCTTCGATCTGGTCGGCTGGGCCTTTCGGAGCACGCGTCGGGGTGACAGTTCGATGTCTTTGGACTGTTGACCGGATGGTCAGGCGACAGTCTGGCGGATTCGGCGCTTGAGTTCCTTCTTGACCTGCAATGGCGTACGGCCGGCCATGTAGTCACCGTTGTTCGGGCGCTCGTTGTTGTAGTCGGTCACCCAGGCCTGCAGCGAGCGGTCGAGTAGGGCGACGTCCTCGACACGGCCGCGGTGGGAGTGCGGCCGGTAGAACTCCTGAAGCACGGTGCCATGGAACCGTTCGCACACCGAGTTGCGGTTCGGTGACCTCGGCGGGATTCGGTGATGGTGCAGCCCGAGCTCGCCCACGCGGGCTTGGAAGGCCTTGCCGACGAACTCCGGTCCGTTGTCAGTGAGCACTCCCTCGAGGGTGATGCCATGCTTGCGCAGGACCTTCTTCAGATGGTCTAGGAGCAGCGCTGCGATGGCGGCGGTCTTGTCGCCGACGACGAGCTGAACGACCGCGACCCGGGTCGCGATGTCGACCGTGGTCAGCTGCCAGACCGCGCCGGCACCTTTGAGCTTTCCGACATAGAACGCATCCAGGGCTACGACCTGGCCCGGATGCGAGGCGTACTGGCAGAACCCGAAGGGGCCCTCCAACGC
>JBAVCA010000344.1:0-11240 GCA_049586475.1 Nocardioides sp. | reverse complement strand
ACGTAGCCCCGCGCCTCGTTGCCCGGCGTGACGCCGTCGCTGATGAGCATCATCGAGGAGCGCACGTGGTCGGCGATGACGCGCAGGCGCACGTCGTCGACCGGGTCCGCGCCGTACTTCTTGCCGGTCAAGGCCATCGCGCGCTCGATGACAGGGAACATCACATCGATCTCGTACATGTTCTCGACGCCCTGGGTCATGAAGGCCACGCGCTCCAGGCCCATGCCGGTGTCGATGTTCTTCTTCGGAAGGGACCCCGCGATGTCGAAGTCCTCCTTGGAGCGCACCGCACTGAGCTCGTCCTGCATGAAGACCAGGTTCCAGAACTCCAGGTAGCGGTCCTCGGCGGAGAAGTCGCCGTCGGCACCGTAGGCCGGTCCTCGGTCGATGAGGATCTCCGAGCACGGTCCGCCCGGCCCCGGGACGCCCATCGACCAGTAGTTCTCCGACTTGCCGAGCCTCGCGATGCGCTCGTCGGGGAGACCGGTGACCTTCTTCCAGAGCTCGACGGCCTCGAGGTCGTCGACGTAGACGCTCGGGTAGAGCTTTGACTCCTCGAAGCCCCAGCCGCCGTCGGCCTGCGACTTGGTGGAGAGGTCCCAGGCGAGCTCGATCGCCCGCTCCTTGAAGTAGTCACCGAAGGAGAAGTTGCCGCACATCTCGAAGAAGGTGCCGTGCCGCGTGGTCTTGCCGACTTCTTCGATGTCGGCGGTGCGCACGCACTTCTGGATGCTGGTCGCCCGGTCGTAGGGCGTGGTCTCCTGGCCGAGGAAGTACGGCTTGAACGGCACCATGCCGGCGTTGACGAACAACAGGTTCGGGTCGTCGAGCAGCAGCGAGGCCGAGGGGACGGGAGTGTGCCCGGCGCGCTCGAAGTGCGCCAAGAACCTCCGTCGGATCTCCGCGGTGTCCATCAGCTGGTGCCTTCTTCCTGGTTGTTCTGGTTGTCCTGCTTGCTCTGGCTGGCGTGCTTGGCCAGGTGGTCTGAGACATCGGGTCCGCGATGGGGGACGTCGTCGTCCCCACGGGGCCGAGCCATCAGCTCACGTCGTTCATCGAGCCCGAGGTTGATCCGCTCGCGCAACTCGGTTTCGGCTTCGGCCTTGCCCTGAGCCACTTCCGCACGCAGCATTCGGGCGCCGAGGACTGCTGCTCCCACGCGATCACGCAGCCCGTCGATCGTGAAGACCTCGGCGGCTCGGCGGGCGCGCGCGGCAGCGTAGACCCCCGCGCTCGCCCCGGCCGCGAACCAGAGCGAGCGCCTCACGCTCGATGCTCGGATGAATCGGAGGAAGTCGTCATGCTGCTACTTCTTCGCTGCGGACGAGGTCACGTTCGCGGGCCTCGTACTCCCGTCGGGCCTGGCGCAGGTCTGCGCGGCGCTGCTTGCGCGCCCGCTTGATCTCGCGACGCATCTCGAAGCGGACCCGGTTGAGGTGAGCCGGAGCCAGTGCCCGACGCAGTCCCGCCGCGAAGGAGGCCGCTTGGACGACGCTCTCGCGCAGCAGCAGGTCGGCGAAGAGCGGACCGTCGACTGGCGGCACGCCAGCGTCTCTGTCGAGACCCTCGCTCTCCTCACCGAGCCTGGTGATCACGTACTCGCGCTCCGCGGCTGGATCATGCTCCTCGGTGGCCGCGCGCGGGGTCATCTGGCGTTCGATGGCGCCGACCTGAGCGAGCAGGTCGCTGTTCAGCGCGTGCGCTGCAGCGGCGGACTCCTGAGCCCGGCGTGCGGCACGCCGTACGGCGGCGAGCGAGAGCAGCACCACGACTGCCAGCACGACGACCGCACCGAGAGTCGCGAGCACCGCCCAGGCAGGAACGCTCCACTCCGCAGACATGACCGCGACCCTACCTTCCCCGGATCAGGCGCCGGACCCGCTCCCAGCGCTCCTTGATACCGGCCTCGGCACCGATCTCGGTCGGCTGGTAGTACCTTGCGTCAGCCACCACCTCAGGGGCGTACTGCTGCTCAGCGATACCGAACGGCGCGTCATGGCTGTAGGTGTAGGACGTGCCGTGACCCAGCTTCGCCGAGCCGGCGTAGTGCGCGTCGCGCAGGTGGGCCGGCACCGGACCCACCTTGCCGGCCCGTACGTCGGAGGTGGCAGCGGCCAGGGCGGTCGTCACGGCGTTCGACTTCGGCGCCACCGCGAGCGCGATCACGGCGTGCGCCAGGTTGAAGCTGGCCTCGGGCATCCCGATGAGCTGGACGGCTTGGGCAGTGGCGACCGCGGTGGTCAGGGCCGAGGGGTCAGCCAGACCGATGTCCTCGCTCGCGAGGATGACCAGCCGCCGCGCAATGAAGCGCGGGTCCTCGCCCGCTTCCATCATCCGGGCCAGGTAGTGCAGCGCCGCGTCGGCATCGGAGCCACGGATGGACTTGATGAAGGCGCTGGTGACGTCGTAGTGCTGGTCGCCCTGCCGGTCGTAGCGCACGGCAGCGCGGTCGACCGCCGCTTCCGCTGCTTCGAGGTCGATGCGCTCGACACCACGGCTCGTGGCCGCCCCGGCCGCCGCTTCGAGGTAGGTCAGGGACCTCCGCGCGTCGCCGCCGGCCAGACGCACCAGGTGATCGAGTGCATCGTCGTCCAGCTCGAGGGCCCCGCCCAGACCGCGCTCGTCGTTGACCGCGGACCGCATGACACCACGTACGTCGTCGTCGGTGAGGGACTCCAGACGGAGCAGCAGGCTGCGCGAGAGCAACGGCGAGATGACGGAGAAGAACGGGTTCTCGGTCGTCGCCGCCACCAACGTCACCCAACGGTTCTCGACTCCAGGAAGCAGCGCGTCCTGCTGGGCCTTGCTGAAGCGGTGCACCTCGTCGACGAACAGCACCGACTCCGCCCCGGTGCGCACCAGTCGGTTGCGCGCGGTCTCGATCGCCGCTCGCACCTCTTTCACGCCGGCTGAGACGGCGGAGACCTCGACGAAGTGCCGGCCGGTGTGCCGGCTCAGGATCGAGGCGATCGTGGTCTTGCCGGTGCCCGGAGGCCCCCAGAGCAACAGCGAGAGCGACTGGTCGCCCTCGATCACTTGGCGTAGCGGCGATCCGGGTGCTTTCAGCTGACCCTGCCCGGCGAGCTCGTCGAGCGTGCGTGGACGCATCCGCACGGCCAACGGAGCCGAGGCTTCAGGCGTGGCGCCGAGGGACCCGCCTCCACCGAGCGCCACGGGGCGCTGGGGTGCAGACGGGCCGGCATCGAACAGAGCGTCAGGCTCGTCCAAACGACTTCGTGTCCAGGTCGAACCAGGTGTCGGCGAAGCCGGGCTGGTTCTGCAGGTCCGAGCTGGGGCTGGCGCTGGGGTCGGGGCTGCCCTGAGCATCGACGCCCAGCAGCCGCGACGTGATCGGCTCCGACGGCGGCCGATTGACCCGCCCCGGGAAGTGGCACGCCACCTTGTGACGCGGACCGATCTGCAGCAGCGGCGGCTCGTGCTTGGCGCAGATCTCCGCGGCGATCGGGCAGCGGGTGCGGAAGCGGCATCCGGACGGCGGGTTGATCGGGCTCGGGACGTCGCCGGTCAGGCGGATCCGCTCGCGGCGCTCGCCGGTCGTGGCCTGCTTGATGTCGGGCACCGCGGAGAGCAGGGCCTGGGTGTAGGGGTGGTGGGCATTGGCGTAGATGCTCTCGCGATCACCGATCTCGACGATCTTGCCGAGGTACATCACCGCGACCTCGGGGCAGAAGTGCCGCACGATCGCGAGGTCGTGGGCGATGAACAAGAACGCGATGCCGAACTCACGTTGCAGGTCCTGCATCAGGTTGATCACCTGCGCCTGGATGGAGACGTCGAGTGCGGAGACCGGCTCGTCAGCCACCATCAGCTTGGGCTGCAGGGCGAGCGCTCGCGCGATCCCGATGCGCTGGCGTTGGCCGCCGGAGAACTCACTGGGGTACCGGTTGTAGTGCTCAGGGTTGAGACCCACCACCTCCAGCAGCTCCTGGACCCTGCCGAGGATTTGATTCTTCGGCACCACCTTGTGCACCCGCAACGGCGTACCGACGATCGTGCCGACGGTGTGACGCGGGTTGAGCGAGGAGTAGGGATCCTGGAAGATCATCTGCACCTCGCGGCGCAGCGGCTTCATCTCCTTGTTGGAGATGGTGGCCAGGTCCTGGTCGTGCTCGCCGAACTTCATCGAGCCGCCGGTGGGGGTGTACAGCCTCGTGATCAGCCGGCCGGTGGTCGACTTGCCACACCCGGACTCGCCGACCAGACCGAGCGAGCCACCCCTGGGCACCTCGAAGGAGATCCCGTCGACGGCCTGTACGTCGCCGACGTGTCGGCGCACGACGCCGCCGGACCGGACCGGGAAGTACATCCGCAGGTTGTCGACCGTCAGCACGGGAGGCGCGTCAGGGTCCAAGACGTTTGCGGAGTGGGTCTGGTCGACGAGGTCCATGAACGAGGAGGGCTTCTCGTCGGGGTTGTGGTGAGACGTCTGGGCGTCCTCGCCATCAGTGGTGTCAGGTCGCAGGTGCGACATCAGTTCTCCTCGACAGACTCGGGCGCGATCTGCGGCAGCACCTCGGCCTGGAAGATGGCCTCGGGATCGGGTAGGTGGCACCGCTTGAGGTGGGTGGGGCCGCGGCCTCCGGGACGGAGTTCGGGCAGGGTCGTGACGCACAGGTCTCCGGGCACCCGGTCGCTGTGGGTGCACCTCGCCTCGAACGCGCACCCGGTAGGAGGATGCAGGAGGCTGGGCGGGGTGCCAGGGATCGGGATCATCCGGGCATCGAGATCGGAGCTGACGTCAGGCACGCTGGAGAGCAGTCCCCAGGTGTAGGGCATCTCTGGGTGGGTCAGGATCTCCTTGCACGGGCCGTATTCGACTGCGCGGCCCGAGTACATCACCAGGACGTCGTCGGCCATCTCAGCGATCACGCCGAGGTCGTGGGTGATCATGATGATGGCGGAGTTGAACTCACGCTGGAGGTCCTGCAGCAGATCGAGGATCTGGGCCTGGACGGTGACGTCGAGCGCCGTCGTCGGCTCGTCGGCGATGAGCAGCGACGGGTCGTTGATCAGGCCCATCGCGATCATCACCCGCTGCCGCATGCCGCCGGAGAACTGGTGGGGAAAGTCATCGACCCTGCTCTGCGGCTCCGGGATGCCGACCCGGTCCAGCATGTCGATGGCCCGCGTGCGGGCCTCTTTCTTCGAGGCAGACGGGTGATGGACCCGGTAGGCCTCGGCGAGCTGCGCACCGATCCGGTAGAAGGGGTGCAGCGCTGCGAGCGCGTCCTGGAAGATCATCGCGACGGTGTTGCCGCGCATCTGCCGCATGTGGGCATCGTCGAGCCCGACGATGTCCTCGCCGTCGACGCGGATCGAGCCGGTGATCTGGGCAGAGCGCTCATCGTGCAGGCCGAGGACCGCCATGCTCGAGACCGACTTGCCGGAGCCGGACTCGCCCACGATGCCGAGGGTCTTGCCGAGCTCGACGCTGTAGCTGAGGTCGGTGACGGCCTGGACCAAGCCATCAGCCGTCGGGAACTTCACCGTCAGGTCTTCCACGACGAGGTAGGGAGCCGTGCCGGAGGTGCTGCTCATGGAGTCGGGGACCGCTTTCATGTCGCTCATGTGGCTGTGGCTCATCCCATTCTCACGCGTGGGTCGAGAGCGCCGTACACGAGGTCGACCACGAGGTTGGACAAGACGATGAAGACGGCAGCGATGAGCACGGTGGTGCTGATCACCGGGAGGTCCTGCGGAGTCTGGATCGCTTCGAGACCCCAGACCCCGATGCCGTCCACGTCGAAGATCTTCTCGGTGAAGATGGTGCCCGCGAGCAGCGCTCCGAAGTCGAGGCCGAAGATCGTGACGATCGGCACGATGGCTGCGCGCAACGCGTGGCGGAAGAGCACGTACCTGCCCTTGAGCCCCTTCGCCTTGGCCGTGCGGATGAAGTCGTCGCCGAGCGTCTCCACCATCTGTCCGCGGGTGTAGCGGGCATAGACCGGCGAGGTGGCGATGCCGAGCACCAGGCATGGGAGCAGCAGCCCGGTGAAGGTCTTGAACGGGTCGCCGTCGGAGAGCGGGAAGTACCCGGTCTCCGGAAAGATGTTGGTCTTCAAGGTGAGGTAGAGCCACGCCAGGAGACAGAGCAAGTAGTAGGGCATCGACGAGACGATCAGGCTCCCACTGACCAGGACGCGGTCGCCGATCGAGCCGCGCCGAGCTGCTGCCGCGATGCCGATCCCGACCCCCACGGTCAGGAACACGGCGGCTCCCCCCATCGCGATGAGCAAGGTCGGGACGATGCGGGTCTTCAGCTCGTCGGTGACCTCGCCGCGGGTGCCATAGGAGACACCGAGGCAAGGACGCGAGCAGTCGTAGGTGGCTGCGCCGATCGTGACCTCACGGCCGTTGACGATGCCCCCCATGTAGTCGCCGTAGGCGGCGAGCACCGGCTGGTCGAGACCCATCGCCTTCTCGATGTCCGCGAGGCGCTCAGGTGAACAGTTGCCACGACCCGCAGCCTCGCAGATCGGCTGCGCCGGGTTGGCCGGACCTAGGAAGAAGATGGTGAAGACCGCCAGCGAGGCCAGCAGGATCACCACGAACGCTGAGATCGAGCGGCGAACGATGTACCCGAACATGGGGTGAGCCCTCCTGGGTCAACAGCAGTATCAGACGATCCGCGGCATGCGGACCAGACCACGGCGATGGCGGGACCAGTGAAATGGTCCCGCCACCACACGGGTTGCTCAGGATCGAGGACGACCCCGGGCGTGGGTCAGGAGTTGACCCAGATGTTCTTCCACGTCGGCATGCCGATCGTGTTGTCGATGAAGTGACCCTCGATGGCCGACCCGTGAGCCTGCGCAACGCCGCCGTAGCTGGTGACGAAGAGCGGGAAGTAGTCGGTCATGATGGTGTCGTCGAGCTCGCCCCACGCGTCAGCCTGCTCCTCGACGGGCAGCGACTGGATGCGCTTCATCTCGGCATCGATCGCCGGCTCGTTGAACTTCGAGTAGTTGGCACCCAGGATGCCCTTGTCCACGTCGGTGCTCTTCAGCAACGGCGGGAACCAGGAACCGCCCGAGGGCCAGTCAGCGATCCAGCCGCCGCTGCGGACATTGATGTCCGTGTCGGGGTCCGAACGCAGCGTCGAGAAGTCCGCAGAGGTGGTCGCTACTGGCTTAGGCGTGAAGCCCGCCTTCGTCAGCGACGCCACGACCGCGTCCTTCGACGCCACCGAGGTCGGCAGGTCCTTGCTGTAGAGGAACCTGATCTCGTAACCGACCTCGCCGGCCTCCTCGAGGAGCGCCTTGGCCGCCTCCACGTCGGTGCTGCCGGGCTCGTGGTCCGGAAGCGGGTTGAAGTCCTTGCGACCAGCGGTGCCCGGGGGCAGCAGCTGGGCACCGGGGACGGCCGTGACGCCGGCGATCTCCCCGAGTGCGAGGTAGGTGTCCTCGTACGGGTAGGCGTAGGCCAGGGCCTTGCGGATGTTGATGTCGGTGATCTGGGTGTAGTCGGGTGCCCAGAACGACGTCAGCGGGAAGCTGCCGACCGAGGCGCGCTCGTCGCTCACCAGCCGGTCGTAGCTGGTGTCCAACACGTCGTCGTAGGTCAGCGATGCCTGGTCGGCACTGCTGTCCTCGAGCATGATCTGGTTGATCTGCGTCTGATCCATCTGCAGGTCGAACTCGTAGCTGTCCGGGTACGCGGTACGAGCCGGGTCGGTGTCCGGCTTCCACTCCGGGTTGCGGACGAGCTCGAGAGACTTCTCGGGCACGTACTTGCCGAACTTGTACGGACCGGTCGCGAGCGGACGCAGGCGGTACTTCTCCGGGTCAGAGGCAGAGCCCTCCTGGATCGGGCCCATGGCCGCGAAGGATCCCCAGTAGTTCATGTCGGGGAACGGGGTCGCCATCTTGTAGGTGACGTCCATGCCGTCGACCGTGACTGCCTCGAAGCCCTTGAGACCGTTGCCGGAGTAGGGGCCCTCGTAGGTGTCGCCACCGAGGAAGTAGTCGTTCGAGAAGGCCGGGCCCTCAGGGAACGCCTCACGGTCAAAGGAGCGAGCAGCGGAGAAGATGAAGTCCTCCGGCTCGACGGGGGTGCCGTCCTCGAAGGTGATGCCCTCCTTCAGCGTGAAGGTCCACTCCGTGAAGTCCTCGTTGGGCCGACCGAGGTCGGTCGCCAGGTCGGGGACCAGGACCATCGTGTTGGCCTCTTCGTCGTAGGCGTACTGCGTCCACGCGCGCGTCACGAGGCTGGTGAGGATCGAGGAGGTGTTCTGGTAGTACGCCTCGGTCGGGTCCATCGTGTTGAGGCCTGCGTAGGAGAGCACCTTGACGGTGCCACCTTCCTTGGCCCCCTCGATGGTGACCGGGCCCTCACGGGTGGCGTCCAGCGTCTGGCCGGTCTCGCCACCCTTGCTGGCGACGCCGTCTCCGGTGTCTCCCGAGTTGTTGTCCGTCGTGCCACTTCCACCGCAGGCTGCCAGCGTGAAGGCGCTGACGGCGGCGATTGCGATGATCGGTTGCTTCAACCGCATCGTGTGCCCACCCTTCTTTGCATCTTGTGTGTCTCCCGATGTCCAGGGTTGGCTCATCGGCGAGTCTTGGGGTCGAAGGCGTCTCGAATCGAGTCGCCGACGAGGTTCAGGGCGATCACGAGCACCATGATCGTGATCACCGGGGTCCAGAGGTAGAGGGGATAGACCTCGAAGAAGGCGGAGGCGGAGTTGACCGTCTTGCCGAGCGAGGGGCTCTCGGTCAGGCCGATCCCCAGGAAAGAAAGGCCTGCCTCGGCTGCGACATAGCCCGGCAGTGCCAGCGAGACCGCCACCACGATCGGGGCGACCAGGTTGGGCAGGAGCTCCTTGAAGAGGATCTGCCAGGTCGGCACGCCGATCACTTGGGCAGCCTGGATGAACTCACGCTCGCGCAGCGACAGCACCTGACCGCGGATGAGTCGCGCCAGTCCCATCCAGCCGAAGAGGACCAGGACGCCCACCAGCGCGAGCAGCTCTGCTCGGCGCAGGCTGTCCTGATCGGCACCGAAGCGGGTCGCGATGATCGGCGCGAGCGCGAGGGCTCCGAGGATGAACGGGAAGGAAAGAAAGAAGTCGATGATGAAGGACAGCACCGAGTCGAGCAGGCCCTTGGAGTAGCCCGCGATGAGGCCGATGCTCACACCGACGATCGTGGAGACCACGGTGGCCAGAGTGGCCACCATCAGCGAGGTCTGGAGACCGTAGAGCAACAACGCAGTCAGGTCGCGACCGGTGCGGGGCTCGATGCCCAGTGGGTGGTCCCAGGTGAAGGGGTAGTTCGGCGGGCCGAAACTTGGCAGCCCACCCATCTCGAGCATCTCGCTCGGGCTCGGCGCACCGGGGGCCTTCTGGTCGGGGTAGATGTCCATCAGGCCAGTGATGACCGGTGCCAGCAGAGCCAGGGCGATGTAGATGACCAGGATTGCGGTGCAGACGACCGCGACCTTGTCCTTGGCCAGGCGTCCCAGCGCGATCCGCGTGGGTGAGCGACCGGCGAGCTGCTCGGGAGCCTGGGAGTCCTTGATCTTCTCCGGGCCTTCACCGTCGCCCTGTGGACCATCGAGAGAATCCACGCTCAGGCCGGACATACTCACCTCGTTGGTCCGCTGGCGACGGACCGGTTCAGCTCGGCCAAGGACGCTGCTGCCTCGGCGCGCTCACCCGAGCGCCGTGCAGGACTCTAAGCGACCGACACCACCGGATCGGCCACGTACGAGTAACGATCTGATTTCGACCTCCTCGTTGGCATCGTCGCGGGTCAGCTCGTCGACGGGAGATCCTCCGTCAACGCGGCATCGACGCCCGCCTCCTTGCGCTGTTCTTGCGTGATCGGGGCCGGCGCTGCCGTTAGGGGGTCGAACCCGCCGCCGGACTTGGGGAAGGCGATGACGTCGCGGATCGAGTCGGTCCCGGCCAGCAGTGCGCAGATTCGGTCCATGCCGACCGCGATACCGCCGTGCGGGGGCGCACCGAAGGTGAAGGCGTCCAGCAGGAAGCCGAACTTCTCGTGCGCTTCCTCGTCGCTGAGCCCCATCACGGCGAAGACCCGCTTCTGCACGTCCTCGCGGTGGATCCGGATCGACCCACCACCGAGCTCGTTGCCGTTGCACACGATGTCGTAGGCGTAGGCGAGGGCGCTGCCCGGGTCGGTGTCGAAGGTGTCGGCAAACTCCGGCTTCGGACCGGTGAAGGCGTGGTGCACCGCGGTCCAGGCACCTTCGCCGACCGCGACGTCGCCGCTGGCAACCGCGTCGGAGCTGGGCTCGAACATCGGCGCGTCGACCACCCAGGTGAAGGCGAAGGCGCTCTCGTCGATGAGGTCGCAGCGGCGACCGATCTCGAGCCGTGCTGCTCCGAGGAGCGCGCGGCTGGGCTTGGTCGCTCCGGCAGCGAAGAAGATGCAGTCGCCAGGCTGCGCGCCCACGTGAGCCGCGAGGCCGGCTCTCTCGGTGTCGCTGAGGTTCTTGGCGACCGGACCGCCGAGCTCGCCCCCGTCGAGCACCAGCACGTAGGCCAGGCCCTTGGCTCCACGCTGCTTGGCCCACTCCTGCCAGGCGTCAAGCTTCTTGCGGGGCTGGCTCGCGCCGCCGGGCATCACCACCGCGCCGACGTACTCGGCGTTGGACGGGGAGAAGACCCGGAACGGAGTCTCCTCGAAGTAATCAGTGCACTCGACGAGCTCGTTGCCCATCCGCAGGTCCGGCTTGTCCGAGCCGAACCGGCGCATCGCCTCGGCGTAGGTCATCCGCGGGATCGGGCGCGGGATCTCCTCGTCGATCAGCGCCCACATCGCCGACAGCACGTCCTCCATCAGCGCGATCACGTCATCCTGATCGACGAAGCTCATCTCGATGTCGAGCTGGGTGAACTCTGGCTGACGGTCGGCACGGAAGTCTTCGTCGCGATAGCAGCGGGCGATCTGGAAGTAGCGCTCCATCCCGGCCACCATCAACAGCTGCTTGAAGAGCTGCGGGCTCTGCGGCAGCGCGTACCAGCTGCCGGGCTGCAGGCGGGCGGGCACCAGGAAGTCACGGGCGCCCTCCGGCGTAGACCGGGTCAGCGTCGGCGTCTCGATCTCCACGAACTGGTGGGCGTCGAGGACGTCGCGCGCCGCCTTGTTGATCTTGCTGCGCAGTCGAAGGGCGGCGCTGGGCCCGCTGCGGCGCAGGTCAAGGTAGCGGTGCTTGAGGCGAGCCTCCTCACCGACCTCGACGTGGTCGCTGATCGG